>CAMWRO010000131.1 GCA_947176615.1 uncultured Porphyromonadaceae bacterium | reverse complement strand
TCCAACAATAGTTCCTCTGTCTGCGAACTATTCCGCCTCATACGCACCAACCTCAGTTTCATTCTCAATCGACGGGACGACAAGGTTATCCTTGTCACGTCGACTGTCTCGGGCGAAGGCAAGTCGTTTGTGTCATCCAATCTCGCATCGACCCTTGCACTGGATCGCAAAAAGGTACTGCTTGTCGGACTTGATATCCGCAACCCGAAACTGGCCGAATATCTTGACCTCCCGCCCCACCGCGGTATAACCGAATACCTTTCAAGCGACCAAGTGTCGATTGACGACATCATTATGAAGAACCCTCTCAACAACGGCATGGACATCATCGTGGGCGGTCCTATTCCCCCCAACCCTGCCGAGCTTCTTAATGAGGAAAAAGTCGATCATCTTTTTGAGTCACTTAGAGAAATGTATGACTTCATTATCGTGGACTCTGCCCCCGTCGGCATGGTCAGCGACACATTCTCGCTCGTGCGCATAAGCGATGCCACAGTCTACGTCTGCCGCGCCGAATACTCTACCACCAAAGAAGTTGATTTCTTCAATCATCTATATGAAGAAAATCGATTGAAAAAGATGACTCTTGTAATTAACGGCACCAAGGCCCGCAAAGGTTATGGCTACGGCTACGGCCGGAAAACCGAGGACTGATTACACCTCTGCAAAATATGGCTAAAGGAGTCTACAAATGGATGGCAATAGACCGCATCGGCACGACAGTAATAACCTTTACAGGAAACATCGTGCTGGCGCGGTTGCTGACCCCGTTTGATTTCGGACTACTTGCTATGGTGGCAATTTTCACAGGGATTGCCTATAATACTTCCGGGTGTGGTCTCAGTGACGGTTTGATTAACAAACAACATCCGACCGAACTTGACTATTCCACTGTATTTGTGTTTAACGCGTTTATGGGATTAGTCTTTTGTGCCGCATTTATATTCGGAGCCGATTATGTTGCAGATTATTTTGATCATGAGGAATTGGTCGGGATAATGTGGGCAATCGGCATCTGTTTCTTCATCAATACTCTCGGGTTCACGCAAGAAACCCGTATGCGCAAAGAGCTTGATATAAAGAAAATGTGCATCGTGAGAATCTCCGCGAATCTAAGTGCTGTCACTCTCGGAATAATTCTTGCCATTAAAGGTTACTCTTATTGGGGTATTGTTTCCTGCCGCATCTTCCTGTCTGTTTTTATGACAGTCTTTTACATTATCGCATCACGATGGATTCCCAAAATCGCATTCAGCATGAAGTCCTTTAAAGAGTTATTTCAATATGGAATCAATCTGATGTGGGCTTATGTGCTTAATACGATCAGCAAATATATCAGTACGACTGCTCTTGGAAAGCAGTCGGCAACTTCAGCCGGTATATACTCTCAGGCACAAAAAATGGAAGAAGTACCGTTTGGACTCACTGAATCAATTTTCAACTGGCCTTTTTTTGCCGTGGCGGCAAACGAGCCGGATCCCGACCGCCGTAAAATACTGGTGGAAGAAATGTTCCAATGGCTGGTCTTATTAAACTGTACTGCGGGGCTTTTATTGATTCTTCTGTCTTCGCCGGGGTTTAGACTTCTATTTGGCGGAGAGTGGGACTCGGCAATTCCTGTTTTCAGAATATTAGTCGTCCTCGGGGTTGCAATGTCCTTAAAGCTGTTTTTTCAGACAGTCATGAAGCTTCATAACCGCACAAATCTTATCAGGAACCTGACGATTGTAGAAGTTTTGCTTCAGCTCGTTGCCCTATATATCGCTTTCCCATACGGACTTCTGCCCGTTGCTTGGAGTCAGGCGATAGTCGCACTGGTAATAATGGTAATACATGCTGTTTTCTACTGTCGGTTAGAATCCACTTCTAAATTCAGAGTTTTCCTATCGGGATTGAAACTACTCCCCATTCCTATTGTCTCGTTCCTTATTACCGCGATAGGCTACAGATTTTGGAATCCGGTAATTTATCCTGTTTTCAATTGCATTCTATGCATAACGGCCTATTCTTTTTGTTTTATCGCACTAATGGAAATATTCCCCAATCCTATATATCTAAAATATCGAAATGTAGTGATTGACAGTTTCAAAAAAGCTCGATTATGAGTACAGTTTCAATACAACCGTCAGAATCAACATATACAAACAAGCGCATAGACAGTGAGAAATTCTCATTGCCCATGCGGGATTGGCTATACTCGCTTGGCTTTTTGTTGTCCTATTCGCTGTTCAGCCTGCATTTCCCGTTAGGGTATCTCCTTGTGCCGGTATTTCTGATAAACAGCTTTGTGAAAAACAGATATGACTTCGTAATTCAAGTTTTTCTTATCTGCGGACGCTTTGGATTCTATGATGCAAACTCCTATCCCTTCAAGTTTGACGACATACTGCTGATTGTCTCAATTTTATGTATCTTTTTATTGCGAAAAGATTCTGTTTTGAAAAAGTCTTTTTGGCTTGTATTGTTATATATAGTC
Organism: uncultured Porphyromonadaceae bacterium; assembly: GCA_947176615.1. Classification (GTDB taxonomy): domain Bacteria; phylum Bacteroidota; class Bacteroidia; order Bacteroidales; family Muribaculaceae; genus Duncaniella. Next base: position 5,403 of record CAMWRO010000131.1, on the reverse strand, counting down.
ATTTTGGTGGGATTTGCTATGCTAAGTGAAGAAAGCCTTGCTATACAGTTCCGCATGATGCGCCGATATATAGCCATCGTCTCACTTTTCTTCCCGTTGGTATGCTTTGCAAATAAAGTATTCGACATAAGGACTTTCTATAAACGAATAACCGGATACGCACTGATTATATGCTTATTCTATATTGTTGATTGCGCAATCTTTAACGGATGGGTCCTTTTACCGGGACTGCCGATTTATGGGCCACCGTCGGGAAGCGTTTACGATCATTTGATTTGCTATCCCTTTTCGATGATATTTCCTCGCAAATATCCCTATGGAGTCTATCTGTTGACCTTCATGATTATACCGATTGCACGTCGTTACTTCAGGCTGACCATCTGCCAATGGGTGATTATTCTACTCGCTGTGTTATCGACAAGGACCATGTCGTTTATGGGTGGCTTGATTATAACTTATGTGATAATGATCGGTCAAGGTAAGCAGATTCTGAAATATGGAGTTTTTGCTATCATCTTCATATCGGCTCTTTATTTGGTTGACGGTGCTGCCGGTGGAAAACTGCGTGTCCAGTCCACAGTTAATCAATTCATCGCGTTAAATGAAGCCCGGGATGAGGAAGATTTATCGGAATTTGGGACCGGCCGCATGGCTCAGATAATACCCAAAATGGATGTTTTAATCGAGGACGGCCGACTCATGACCGGTTTTGGCTTTCTGCATCCTGAACTCACGACCATCTCCAAGTATGTCATTTACAACCCCCTGTATATTGATACGTCCAAGGCCGAAGAAGTGGTTACCGGAGTCGAAGTGACTCAAGTCCAGACAGTTCTCGACATAGGGTTATTAGGGTTGCTTATTCAGACTGCATTTTATATCGGCCTCTATTTCATCATTCGTCCGTTACGCTATTCTGAATATTATTTATCGGTTCTGATTGCCGTTTCTATTTTTGGGATTGGCGGATTTGCCGGATTATGCCAGTCTGACGGCGTAATGATGGTGGCACTCTCCTATTCAGTCGTTCTTTTGTCTAACCGAAAAAAATATAACACCGATGAAAAACAAAAAACTGCTCTTTGATCTCGAAGTAACTCAACCTACCGACGGGAGCAAACGCCACGGAGGAGGCATATATGGCGAAATCGTGTTTAAACGAATGTTTTCACTCGGCAAGAATGTTGTTGCGTTCTACAACTCATCAAAGTGGTTTAATCCCGAGATGAAGTCTTTTTGTGATTCAAACGGAATACCTTTGATTGACCGGCGTGGAAAGACGCTGCGGGAGATTGTAGGCAGTGTCTCTCCTGACATCATCTATACTCCACTGATTACAAAAGAATTTGTTGCAATTGATTTTGACAACAAATGGACTACTTTGCATGGCCTGAGGGCTCTTGAACTTCCCTATAACGACTCTTTTTTTTATAAGTATAATCAGACATGGAAAAACCATGTAAAAAACGTATTAATGAACTACCTTCCTCAATTTTATAAAAAAAAGCTGTTAAAACAATTTGAACATTATACCAACTGTAATTTCATCGCTGTTTCCAATCATTCACGGATTGCGTTCAATTGCTATTTCCCGGATTACCACCGCGAGATAAAGACTTTTTATAGTCCGTCTACAACCGACAATCGGCCCATGCTGACAGAACGTAAATTCAATGAAAAATATTTTCTGATGGTCAGTGGGAAAATTTGGTATAAAAACAATCTGCGCGCCATCATTGCGCTTGATCGCCTTTTTTCAACAGGACAGTTGAGCAAAGAATATCGAGTAATTGTAACCGGTGTTAACTCTCCTGAAAATTTAAAATATAAGCTGAAAAATCCTGATTGTTTTAAACTTCTCGGTTACATCGATGATGACGAATTGGAGCAATATTATCACGACGCATACTGCTTTATATATCCGTCCTTAAACGAGGGGTTCGGCTATCCGCCATTGGAAGCAATGAGATACGGCATACCGGTACTGGCCTCTCCGGTAACATCTATTTTTGAAGTACTGGGTGATTCGGCAATATACTTCAATCCTTTTTCCATCGAAGAAATTATGGGGAGAGTATTAGCTATAACTACCGGCGATAATCATGACGTTTATTCAGCGAAAAGTTTTGACCGTTACAATCTCATAACAACCCGACAGCAACAGGATCTTGACAATTTCATCAGCTATATTTTTTCATGAGCGTGACTGATAAACGACTGGTATTGCTCACTCATTACGGAGACCGCCCCCTCTCTGCAATAGGTGAATGGGCTTTAGCAAATGGGTACAGTATCGAGCAAATCTCAATCACACCGGTAGAGACGAAAGATTTCCTCTCAAAGAAAGACCTCTTGTGGGATTTCTGTAAGGCAATCTTTAAATGGGGGGCTAAGGCCGGAATCTTCCGTAACAAGAAATTATATTGCACCGGGGGACAGATTCCGGCAATGGCCATTTGCAAAATTTTCGGAAAAGTTCTCGGCGATTATCATCTCTATATTCATAATTTCTACATTCATAATCTCGGTAACAACACAGCTGTAAAAAAAATCTTGTCGTTTCTGTTAAGCAATCCTCGTCTGACGATAATTGCCCAGTCGCAGGGAGAGATAAATTATTTCCGTTCTTTATCATCACGACCTGAAATAGAGTTTCTGCCTTACTGTTCTGATTTACAGCCGACAAAATTTCCAAATCCCGCGGAATATAATCTTCCCGACGAATATATTTTCACAGGGGGGTATACCAATCGGGACTATAATCTAATGGTCAGGCTTGCAGAACGGTTTCCCCATGAGAATTTTGTTTTTATAACTTCGAGTTTAAACAAACTCTCCATTCCGGAGAATATTAAGAATATTACGCTGCTCAGGAATCTGCCAAAATCACATTTTGAAACCATTCTTGCAAATTCAAAGATTGTCGTTGTTCCATTAAAAGAGGATGTCGGGGCTTCAGGTCAGATGTTAAGTCTGTCGGCATTAAGGAATGGCAAGCCTACGGTTTATACAGACTTATCGGTTATCAACTACTATTTTAGTGATGGAGCGGGAATAGGAGTGCCGATAAACAACTTAGAAGCGATGTCATCAGCTCTCGACTCATTGCTTAACGACACAGAATTAATGAAAAAGACCGGCGAAAAAGCCGGTCTAAATGGCGAAGGGTATACTTTGGCTTTTCAAAACGAAAAGCTAATCGACATCCTTGGTCTCTAAATGCGATTCTTTATTCAGGAATATACTCGTAACCGAGGGAGTTGATGGTTGAGATTACGGCCTGTGGGTCGGGGGTGCCGGTGACCGTGGCAGTGCCGGTGGAGAGGTCGACTGTCACCGAGGTTACGCCGGGAAGTGTCGCAAGGTTCTTTTCAACGTTGTTTTTGCAGTGGACACATGCCATGCCTTTGATCTTGTATTCTTTAGTCATTTCGTCAGTTGTTATGTGGTTATGTGAATGATGACGGTGAGTTATAAATGCGTAGACGAGTAACGCGGCAAGGATTATCGAGCATGTGGTTTCCCACCATGAGAAAACGGCGTGGCCGTGACAGGCGGTTATTGATTCAGCGACACGGGGCACAAACCATGATGCCGGAAGAAGATAGTCGATTATGACCCCGACCGCTATGGACGAGACAATGACTGAACTGACATATAGTATCGTCGCCCTTGTTCCCATAGTCTTTTTCAGTAGAATAACCGAGGCAAAATTAGCCGCCGGACCGGCCATGAGAAGAACAAATCCTACGCCGGGAGTCAACCCTTTCATAATGAGGGAAAGAGCAATCGGGATAGAACCGGTAGCGCATATATACATCGGGACTGCGACGGCGACCATGACAATCATTGCCAATATAGGATATTTGGCCAGTCCGAGAAAAAGACTGTCAGGGACAAAGACCGTTATTACGGCTGCGATGACAAGACCGAATACGAGCCATTTGCCCACACTCGCGACCATATCGACAAACCCATAACGTAACGCCTCGATAAATGTCGCCATGCGGCTTTTCTTCACTTCTGTCATCTCCGATTGCTCCGGAATCGGACAGGAAGTCTCTATCTCCTCGTCAGGCGCCCATCGTCCGACGGCAAGTCCGCCAAACATCGCGCCAAACAAGGCTGCGATGGGACGCGTAACCGCAAATACAGGACCCAGCAGCGAGTATGTCGCGGCAATAGAGTCAACACCGGTCTGAGGTGTAGCGATTAAAAACGATGTCGCGGCTGCCTTGGAGGCCCCGTTGCGTCTTAGCGAAATAGCTGTGGGAAGAACTCCGCATGAACATAACGGGAGCGGGATGCCGATTAAGGCAGCCTTGACTACCGACCGCCACCCGTTGCCCGACAGATGCCGTGACATCATCTCGGGAGAGACATAGGCATGAAGGAGTCCTGCTATGAAAAAACCGAGCAGGACATATGGCGACATCGCATTGAGAATCGACAACAGTGAATATATAAAATGTGACATAATCTTTAATTTTTAAATTCACTGCAAAATTATAACGCCACCGGGAGGGTGGCGTTACACTTTTTATTAAATCCGTTGCATATTTTTGATTTCACACCTTATCGAGCGGTATCCGCATGGCTTGACCCGACTTATAAGCCGTGACTGTCAGGCCTGTTACCTGCTTGAACTGACGCGACAGATGAGCCACAGATGAATAGCCGGTCCTGAACGCAATTTCAGCAAGAGTCATGCCGGGCAACTCCAATAGCTCTTTTACACGCTCAACTTTCTGCGCTATATGGTATTTTTCAACGGTTCTCCCCTCTTTCATCGAAAAAATGCGGCTGAGAGACTGGTAGTCGAGACCGGTCGCATTCTCGAGATAGGCCGACAGTTTCAATGGCGAACCTTCGTCGACGCGCACATATTCGATTATCGTTTTTTTGACACTCTCTACAATCCGCTCCTCAGGGTCAGACACCAGTTCAAAACCGATAAGGCGCAATCCCGCGTCAAGCCGCGAGAGATTCTCGGGAGTAGCAAGTGCATCGGGAAGTTCCACCCCGCCAAGTTCCACCTTGTCGGGGTGCAGACCGAGCCGCTGCATCAGGTCGTGAACGGCCGAGATGCAGCGGGAACACACCATATTTTTTACTTGCAAAAACATGCCGTAATAATTTGATTAACGGTCTTTGGGCATCGGCAGATTTCCTTGCGCGGGTTTCTTTTCGGGAGATTTGATGCCGTCACGTTCAAGGAGAGCGTCAATCGTGGGGTCCTGTCCGCGGAAACGGCGATACAGTTCAGCAGGATTCTCCGTGCCACCTTTCATCAACACGTTACGACGGAACGAGTCGGCTGTCTTTTGATCGAATATACCGTTTTCAAGGAACATTGCGAATGCATCGGCATCAAGAACCTCGGCCCACTTGTAGCTGTAATAT
>CAMWRO010000130.1 GCA_947176615.1 uncultured Porphyromonadaceae bacterium | reverse complement strand
GCCTCGCGACGGGCAATATCACGCTGGGCAGCGTGCTGAAGGTGAACCACGGCGGCAACGTGGGTATCGGAACTTTATCCCCGGCTTACAGGCTCGACGTGGCGGGCACAGTGAGGATGACCGGCCTGCTGACAGCCGAAAAAGGTGTCAAAATCGGCAACGGCTTGCTCAAATGGGACGAGGCGCACAGGGCGTTTTATGTGGAACACAGCGACGGCACGGCGGCTCATTTCTACGCGACCGGCGGTGTGACCGCCCTCGGCATCGGCGACGGGGGCGCGTCGTCGGGAGGTGCCGGTGTCGACCTGTTCTGGGGGCCTTGGAGCGGCTACAAGACCGCCGACCACGACGGCACCGCTGTGAGCGGTCGCGCCGGAAAGGAAATCTATGACCTTGTATCTGCCATCGGCGGCAGGGTGTCGACACTCGAAGGAGGCAGCGCGCTCAACGTCACCACCACTGGCAATGGAAATGTGGTTACCGCTGTGGAAAAGAGCGGGACATCCGTTACCGTCACCAAGGGGGTCACGGCGGCACTCAGCGACCACAAGCACGGTTTGCTCCACGATGACCTGACCGTTACCGTCTCGACAGCGACCGACAGCGGGTGGTCAATGCTCAACAGCTCTTACAAAGGATTCCTGTTAAAGTCTATCAGAGCCCAGTCTGCCGCCCCCGAGTGGCTGTTGGGCGATTATTCCGCCGGTATAGCTTTCGGCGGCGGTGACACCAAGGGGGTGATGAGCATTGCCTACAACTCACCCATAGTCAAGTTTGCCGGAGGAAACGGCACCGGGCCGAGATGGTGGATGGGCGTGAAGGGTACCGCCTCCAAGACATACAACCTCGACGGATTTCTCACGCAGCATCAGAGCCTCGCGGATTATGTCACCATCGGCACGACGCAGACTATCACCGGTCAGAAAACGAGTGGGATGCCTGCGTCGAGTTGGTGGGACGGAAGGGACAAGGCTTTGATTAAAGCGAGCAGGGCAGTTTCAAATGCTTATTATCCGCTACTTTCGATAAAGACCGTGGCCGGGTCTTGGGAACTTGGCAGCCACACTGCCGACAGTCTGCTGTTTACATATATGACCGATACGAATTATAGCAGCAAAACTAATTCGTATGGCACACAGATAAGTTTCAGCTCCAGCGGCGCGATTACCGCGCAGAAGTTTGTATCATTGGTCGGAACCGGTACGGCACCCTTGCAGGTAGCGTCGACCACAGCTGTCGCCAACCTTAATGCTGACATGCTTGACGGCATACACGCCAACGGACTGTTAACCGCGTTTTCACGCACGGGTGCAAACAACAACGGCCTTTCTGTCACGGTGGGAGGCACTGCCAAGACCGCCTCGTTGTACCCCTCGGCTACATGGGGCATGAGGTTGGTAACAAAGGCCGACAACGGCGGCCGCGGCGTGATTGTCCTTATTGCCGACGTAACCTCGTGGAAAGGTTCCTCTGCATCGGCAAAGCATTACGGATTTGTCGGCAGGGTGACAGAGTCGCGTATCAGCGGATACATGGGTGAAAAAATTTCAAGCGTGATATGCCGTGTAGGTTATAACGACAGCAACACTACCAATTCGGTACATTTGAGGACTTCCAACAGCAATTGTGTGCTGCCCAAGGTCATATCATACAACGGCAAGTATTATCTCGGACTGGAGGTTTTCAATTCCGGACACGACATTGTCCTTGACGGTTTCTTTCACAACTGTCTCGACACGTTCACACAGCTGAACATCGCTGCCGACGGCTCCCTGCCCGAAGGAGCGAAAGACATCACCTCGGCCTATACCGTATATACGCTCTCGTTGGACCATGTCTATGCAGCGACACGGCTTGAAACATCCCGCACCCTGTGGGGTCAGACGTTCAACGGCACGGCCAACGTGAGCGGCGACATGAGCAGCGTCGGCAACATGACTTTCAACGCGGCATCTGACAACCGGCAGCTTTCCATCTCGACAGCCGGGGAGATCCGGATGAAGGCAGGCACGGCGACCAACTGGGCGTGGGGGCTCAAAAGCGTCTCCAACGACGGCACCACCGACTACGGGTATGCCGCGGGCACGCTCGGCGGGCCTGATTCCTTCACCCGCTTTTTCTACGGCGGGGACTGGAACAACCCCGGCATCGCCATCCTTGCCAACAGGAACGTCGGCATAGGCACGGTGTCACCCGCCTATAAACTCGATGTAAACGGCACGGCCAACATGACAAGCCTCCGCGTTTCCGGGACTGCCGAGGCCGCGAGCGTGTCAAGCGCGGCAGCCGTCATCAGCGGCGGTCTCGGCGTTGCCAAGAACATCATCGTCGACCAAGGCATCAAGACGCGCCTCGGCATCTCCTTCACGCTCGGCAACAGCGGCTCGGCACTGCTGGTGGCGCAGAGCAACACCCGCGCCATGCTACAGTCGACCGTCGGCTACGGCAACAACTACATCGCCGTCACCAAGACCTACGGCGAGAACGGCATCTTTATCCAGCAGCAGAACGGCAGGTACGGCTACGAGTATGCCTACATGAAGAAGACCGACATCGAGGCGGGGAACAACAACCCGCTGTCCATGTTCCGCCTTGACGAGGACGGGACGGTGTCGGTGGGTTCCTACAACGACCTCGGCACCGAGCGCATGGACAAGTTTATGACTGTCTACCGCACCATGAGGCTTTACCGCAAGAGCGGCGTGGCCGTGGATGTCAAGTGCAACGAAAACAACGAGCTGGAGGTCGGCAACGTGATAAATGTGAAAAACAAGATAATTCTGCGCAACAGCAGCGGCAAGACCGTGGAACTTTCAATAGACTCGGACGGTAGTCTTAGAGTGAACAACAATGTGATAGCCACCGGCGGGGTGACCGCGCTGGCATAACCATAAAACGACAGGCAAAATGAGTATAGAGAATGGAATCATAATAAAGCCGGTAAGCATAGCCGACGTTCAGACAGCAACCGGGTGTCACAGCAAAAACGATGTCGGCGGTCTCTGCACAAGCGACGCTATTAACAAGTGGGCGAAATGCAAGCCGGTATCGAGGGCTAAACTGACGCCGCTGACCGATGAGGAGCGCAAGGGTACCGGTGGCACGGGCGAGTATTACGGCTTGCAGTGCACGCTGACACAGATAACAATCTCTCCCGAGCTGCACAACGTCGGTTTTGAATACATCAGGCCGACCGGCGGTCTCTCGTCCCCCTACCGCCTCAGCGACTTCGACGGCTACGACCATGCAGCCGAACCCGACCCCACGGGTGAGATTAACGCGAGGGATGTCTACTGGCAGGATGAAATTAGAAACGGGGAGTACTATCTTGACATTTACATCAGACATTACCGATGGAAGGGAACCGGCGTGAGCCTTGACGACATCATAGGGCAGCTTAACGGATTCGGAGACGTGAAAGAAAACATACATTTCTGCTACCCGATGATTCTGCTCGGGTCAAGCGTGAGGTGTCTGCAAAACAAAGCCAAGACTGATTGGATAGGCAACGACCCTGAAAAATATTGTACGACCCTTGGAGAGTTGCAGACACAAAGCGCTACCGGAAAATCCGTGACTGTTGATGGCCGCACCGTGATTATTGATGGCCGAGTGTGGTGGGACCGTGTCGAAAGCGTGAAAGTGAACGGGATAGACCGTACCGGCACGATTGTCACAGTTACAGGAGACTCGGTTAAAGTGGAAGTCAAGGTTTACGGATTTTATGACAGCTGGAGGGTGCCTATTGACCTGTTGTCATCAGGCTTAGCTCCCCGCAAGGAGAAAGCTACCATCTTTCTGCTTTACCCCAATTCTCCCGAGGAGCGCAGTTTTGTAAACTCCTGCAAGACGGAGTGGCAGCCGGTCAGCTCACAACAGCAGCATACATACCGACCCTTTCCGATACCCGGTGGGATAGGCATTGACCTTAATATAGACCGGCATATCGGCCCCTCGCTTGATGTGCAACTGTGGAAGAACAATGCTGACACTGCCGCCGTGGGACTTAAATTTACGGCTATCATAAACAGGCCGACAGCCGACAGCGACCGTGTCATCCCCAATACAAATTACACAATCCTCGGGAGAGTATGGTTTGGCGACAAACCTGAATCCGGTATTTTCGGAGGCAGTTTTTCTGTCACGGTAAACTCGGGGGACAGGATGCAGCCGCCAACTCCCGGACTTATCCAATTTGCTACGGTATGGCATGAGGCTTATTACAGCTGGGCAAACATTGAAGGACGGGATGGCAGTTTTAATATTTATCCCCCAAACAACAAAAGCACTCTGTATTACGAGTGGAACTGCATGATGAACGGAGTTACACTGTCTTCCGGTTCCGGCAGCATCTACATAGGCCCGTTCTCAGGCAGTCTTTGATTTATCAACCATCATATTTTATTAATAAAAACAATCATTATGGAAAAAACAGTTCAGAAAGTGGCGAGACTCGAAGTTGTGTCATCGCGTGAGAAAGTCGACAACAGCGTGGCGGCCGACCGCCGGTACAACATCATGGCCGAGGCAAGCATCCGAGGCAAGGAGGTGGAAAGCCTCGACAACGGACGCGTCACCCGCCTTGACACTGGTGCCGATGTCGCCTCCTTCAACACATGGGGCGAGCGCGGCATGAACGCCAACTTCAACGATGCCAACATTGACGAGATTCCGACACTGGCCGCTGACATCGCAGCGTTTGTCAAGGACGTAAAGGCCGTTGCCGCAGAGTAAGACAAATTTAGTTATCAACCAATTAAAAAATCACAACTATGAAAGTAAGTTTTAACGACTGTTTCACGCGGCTTACGCTGCTCAACGCCATCGCGCCCGCAGAACTCAAAGACGATGCCCGTCTTGCATCCCGCATCATCCTCATGCGCGTAGGCTATCAGAAAGCCGTGGGCGAGTTTCAGGAGGCGATGCAGAAAGTCGCCGAATCCCTCAACGAGGCCCCGGCAGAAGGGGCGGAACCCATGACCGAGGAACAGAAGGAGGCCGCGTTTGCCGAGGCCCGCAAGTCCAAGGCCGCCGAGACCGTCGAAGTCCCCCGCGCCAAAATGGACGCAGAGACATTCGCCTCCCTCACCGCCGCCGTCGGCCTCGAAGGGTTCCGGGAACTCCCCACCGGCGACGGCTCCGGCAAGGTCGACAACGCCGTCTTCCTCTCTTGGGTCGCCGAGGCAATGGTGGAGTAACTCTGTATCACTAACATCAGCGACGCTCATGTGGCTGAAAGGCCGCGGAGTGTCGCTGTTTAAACACAGATTTCGCATGGAAACATCCGATGTGTTAACCATAGTAGGAGGTATCGGCGGCATACAGGGCGTTATCGAGTTAGTCAAGTGGTGGCGAGGCCGCAAGGTACGAGACCGCCAAGACGTAGCCGACGTGGTGGCCGTAGAGAACGAAAACGAGCGCAAACAAGTAAGCTGGCTGGAGGAACGGTTAGCGGAACGCGATAAAAAGATAGATGCACTTTATATCGAACTACGCACCGAGCAAGCGGCCCGGCTGGAGGAAGTACACCGCCGCCACGAAGTCGAACTACAGTTAAAAGAAGCCGAGGTAAAGAAATGCCACAAAAGGGGCTGTAACGACCGAATACCGCCCAGTGATTATTAACCTATATAAAATTAGTAAAAACTATGAGAGAAATTAAGCAAATCGTAGTACACTGCACAGCAGGAAACCAGCGACAAAAGGCTACCGATGTGGTATATTTCCACACAGGGCCAAAATCTAAGGGGTGCTATGGCTGGAGCGCACCCGGCTATCATTATATCGTCGAGGCCGACGGTACAATAGTAGCGACATGGCCGGAGGATAAAATATCCAATGGAGTAAAAGGATTTGACGACACTTCTATAAATGTGTGCTGGACTGGCGGCATAGACTTAACCAAGCCTAAGCCCTACCCATCAATCGACAATCGCACCCCGGCACAAAAAGCAGCTTTATTAAAGTTGCTAACCGAACTAAAACGCCGTTATCCCAGCGCAAAAATTATGGGACACCGAGATTTCTCCGAAGATAAGAACCATAACGGCATAATTGACCCGTGGGAGCGTATCAAGGACTGCCCCTGTTTCGACGCAATGGTAGAATATAAAAACATACGACCATGAGAAAACTAACACTGTTTGCCGCTGGAGTAATCGCGGCGTGCCTGTTATCATGCAGGACACACAAGACGGTAACGGCTACCGATCAAAGTAGCACTATATCCTTTGTCGATACTACCAAACTGGTAGGCGACACCGCCAGCCATAAGGCTAACACCATCGACACAACCAAGACGGCGGCCGCCTTTGAGGGTAGCGGCATGATCGAATTTGTAGAGGGCGGCGGTAAAGTCAATATCGACCCGGACGGTAATGTTACCTTAGAGGGTGTAAAGAATATCAAGAGCCAGCACAAAGGTAGCGTCGCACAGGACAAAGGCGTAAGCCAGCAGGTAGAGGACACCGCCGAACACCATGAGCAAGCCAACGGCATACAAGCCGAGCAAAACGACCAGCAGAAGCGCACCGAGGAAAAGGCCCCGGCGCAAAAGTGGTACGAAACCGCCTTAGCACGTTTGGGGCTGGGGGTATGTATCGCCGCGCTTTTATGGGTGCTTTTCCTGTATCTACGCCGGAAGCGTTAACGGTTTATTTCGTATATGTGCGCGAAGTTGCTTATTGGTTGCTTATTGTAAAAGTAAAATCCCTTATAAGCCAACGGGTTATAAGGGGTTTAATGAGCCGCGAGTGGGACTCGAACCCACGACCTTTTCGTTACGAATGAAATGCTCTACCGACTGAGCTATTGCGGCTTGTGACGGGTCTTTGTGTTATTTAAAAGGCCGTCTTTGGTTTTTGCGGTGCAAATATACTAATTTTTTGTCGTTTGTTTGCTATATGTGAACTTTATTTTTGCTTTGTCAAAGTTAAATTTGGCCATCACGGGTTCTGTCACATAGGGGGAGATGGTGTTAACTTGCTGTGATGATTGCTGGTAGTAGTAATAGTAGTAGTAATAGCTGCTTGACGAGCTGTTGTTGCTATAGAATGATACCAGCACGGGGGTGATGACAAAATCTGTGTCTTCGTCAGTTATTTCGTCTTTGGAGAGGAGGTCGAGGATGTAGTCTCTCATGCCTGAGAAGTAGTAACTGCGGGTGTTGACATCATACTGTGCGTAGAATGAGCTGACATTGTCGGTGAGCTGTGATTTGGCGAAAAATTCGTCTTTCTTTGATTTTTTCACCATCAGTATGTAGGGGGGCACGGTGATGTCATAGTCGTTTTCGATTTCTTCGACGGGGATGCGGAATGTCAGGGTGTTTATTACGGCGAGACGTCCGCTGTTTTCTTTATATCGGCGGATTATTTCCCGGGCGGGGAATCGAAATTCGATGTCATAACCGGTCGGTGCGACAAGAATGGGGTTGCCGTTGTCGGCCATCGTTTTTAGCGATGGGGCCATGTCGTAGGTGATGTTGTTGTTGGTTATGATTTCGGGGGTTACGCCCATATAGGCTCCGGTGAGATACAGGGTGGTGTCACGGGTGGTGTCGGGGATGCGGGTTACGGAGCGGTAGTATACGTTCACGATGTTGCTGAGGATGCGGGCGACTCGGCCGGATCCGAATGTCGTGGTGATGTACATTCCCGGGAACCATGAGGCAAATGACTGGGGGGTGTCAAAGGTCTCGGGGTTGTTTTTGAATCGGTTAAAGAGGTTTACACCGAATTCCCGTGGGAGGTCGATGGCTATTTCTTTGTAGATGGTTCCGTTGGCATCGGCTCCGACTCCTTTCTGGCCGTCGATGAGTGCCGAGTAGACGGTGCTGCCTATGGGCGACGAGGAGTTGTAGTATCCGTCGGGGTTGAAGCTGCTGTAAATGGGGGAGGGGAGGGAGCGGGTCAATTCGTAGGCTGTGACTTTCATCGGGACAATGGAGTCTCCGATGAATCCTCCGGCGGCCATTCGCA
>CAMWRO010000129.1 GCA_947176615.1 uncultured Porphyromonadaceae bacterium | reverse complement strand
GGATTGATGCCCCGATGCCTATGGTGACGCTTGTCACGACCCTCGATGTGACCGCGGCGGTCAGAATTGCGCGATATAACGGTCTGAAATTCAACATGCTGATGTGCTGGTGCATAGGTCGCGCCGCTACGAGGGTGAAAGAGTTTTTCATGCTGCCTGTCGGGCGGCGGTTGATGCTTTATGACCGGCTGGCGGTGTGCGCGATAGTGAAAAACGCCGAGGGGGAGGTCAGCTCGTGTGACATCCCTTTCAGCGATAATCTGGACACATTCAGCCGCGATTATGAAACCTTGACAGCGGAGGTCGCTGGCAGCTGCACGGACCATGACCTGTCCGAGACCCACATGGTCATAGGCACGTCGGCGCTGATTGACTGCGAGATAGATGCCGCGTCGGGAATGTACAGCGGCATTTACAACAACCCGTTTTTGATATGGGGACGATACCGGGCAGAAGGGGAGAGGTTCCGCCTGCCGGTGTCGTTTCAATTTCATCACGCGCAGATGGACGGGGCGCATGCGGCGAGATTCCTGTCACTGCTGCAATCCGAGATTTCATCGCTGACGGCCGATTAACATTTGTTATCAGATACCTTTGCCCGATTATTCGTAACTTTGTACCGGCGTTACTGACCTGAGGAGGATCGGTGGCGTTTCGGAAAAGATTTTTTTATAAGGTTATGAAAGGATTGTTAAAAAGGTATCTGGTTTTTGTGTTGGGACTATATTTTTTGTCCGTCGGCATTGTGCTTATTGTAAAATCTTCGTTGGGAACCACTCCCATCTCATGCCTTAACTATGTTGTCAGCATCAATACCCCCCTGACTCTGGGGTCGGCTACTTTCCTTTTCAACGTATTGCTCATTTTCATCCAGTTTTTGCTCATTCGCGGAAACAATGAACGCAAGGACAGGATTGAGATTCTGTTACAGATTCCGTTCTCCTTCCTGTTTGGCGCGTTTATCGACGTGAACATGCATCTGTTGGCCGATGTCGGCATGTCGGGTTATGCCGGATGCTTGTCCATCTTGGCCGTGGGACTGCTTTTCCAGTCGGTCGGTGTGGTGCTTGAACTGAAACCCAATGTCGCCATCATGAGTGCCGAGGGTGTCGTAAAATATGCCTCGCGCCGCTACAACAAGGATTTCGGACGGCTGAAAGTGTGTTTCGACGTGCTGCTCGTCCTGTCGGCTGTCCTTGTCTCGGTGTTGATGGCCGGACGGATTGACGGGGTGAGGGAGGGCACACTGATAGCCGCCGTGTTTACCGGCTATGCGGTGTCGTTTCTCAGCCGCAAGGTCATGACGCGCGCCAATCTGAACCGCATCACCTCACTTGGCCGCTAACCGCTCGCGCAGCTCGGTCGGGGTTTCGTTGAACGCCTCGCGGTAGCACTTGGAGAAGTAGGCCGGGGAGGAAAAGCCCACCTCGTAGGCTATCTCGCTGATATTTTTTTCGGTCGTGGTCAACAGGTGACGGGCCTGTTTCAGCCGCAGCCGGCGCATCAGTTCCACCGGCGAGTAGTTGGTCAGTGCCTTTATCTTGCGGTAGAACTGTGACCGCCCCAGTCCGAGTTTCCCTGCAAGCAGGTCGACACTTGCGTCGGGGTCGCTCATGACCTCCTTGAAGTGCAGGAGGAAACGGTTGTAAAACTCGTTGTCGATTTCCCCGACGGGACGCGATTGGGTGCGCGGTTCCTCGTTATCTTCACTGTTTTTTATTTCGGTGCCTTGTGATGCCCACAATTGCTTGACACGCATGCGGTTCTCGATCAGGCTGCGGCAGCGCGACCTGAGAACGGCGTTGTTGAATGGCTTTGACACATAGCCGTCGGCACCGCTGTCATATCCCTGAACGCGCTGCTCGTCGCGGGAGCAGGCGGTCAGCATCAGCACCGGGATGTGGGAAGTGGAGACTTCGCTTTTTATCATGCGGCAGCATTCCAGTCCGTCCATGACCGGCATCATCACGTCGCATATTATCAGGTCGGGGGTGTATTTTGCCGCCATGCGCAGCCCCTCTTTGCCGTTTGAGGCGGTGATGGTGCGGTACTCGTCGCCGAGAATCGTGGTGACGAGTTTGAGAATGTCGGCGTTGTCGTCAATGACCAGCAGCAGCGGGCGTGAGTCGTCGGAACTCTCCACAGGCACCTCCACCTCGTCAAGCTCGGCCATCACGTCACCTTCGGTTATACCACACGGCGCAGTCTCGGCAGCCTTGTCGGCAACGTGGGTCACGGGCAGCTCCACGGTGAACACTGTGCCTCGTCCCGGCTCGCTCTCGACCGTTATGTCGCCGCCGTGAAGCTCGGCAAAAGCCTTGGCAAGCGACAGGCCGATTCCCGATCCGTTGGGATGCACGCGGTCAACCTGATAGAACCGCTCGAATATGTTGCCGAGGTCTTCGGCGCTTATCCCCTCGCCGGTGTCGGCCACGGTGAAGACGAGGGTGGTTCCGTCGCTGTCACATGTGAAGGTTATCGACCCGTTGGGCCGGTTGTACTTGATGGCGTTGGACATGAGGTTGAAGAACACACGCTCTATTTTCTCGACATCTATCGCGATGTTCAGTGGTTTCCCTTGAGGAATGTCCAGCCTGAATTTCAACCCTCTTTTTGCGGCGATGTCGCGGAACGACTCGGCCCATTCGGCCGCCTGACGGCCAAAATCGACCTCGGTCATGTTGAGCGACAGTTTTCCGTTTTCATATTTGCGGAAGTCGAGTATCTGATTGATTAGCCGGTGCAGAATCTTCACGTTTTTGCGGGCGATACGCATCATCGACTGCTGGCGCGGGGTCAGGTTGTCGGCATCGGCGAGCTGCTCGACCGGCTCGGAAATCAGTGTCAGCGGTGTGCGCAGGTCGTGGGAGACATTGGTGAAGAACACGAGCTTTGACTGCGTGGCGGCGGCAAGCTGCTCGTTGAGCGACTTTTCGAGGTCGCGCTGCTGTTCGAGAAGGCGGTTCTGCTCCATGAGGACGCGGTGGTGACGCTGACGCTGCCAGAATGCCCGCAGCAGCAGGAACAACACTCCGCAGAGCAACACGAGGATGGCTATCGAGGCATAGAACAGCGTTGTCTGCGCCGAGTGCTTGTCCCAATAGTCGTCGACCTGTGACTTGAGCTGCCGCATCTTGGATGTCTCCTCGTTGAGCGACTCGTTTTGCAGCAGCAGTATGTCGGCATTGCTCAGGTCGACAGCCGACGAGGCGGGAATCACCACATTGCGCTCAAACGGTTCCCCTTTCAGCACGGCCAAGGCTGTGCGCACGAGCCGGTGTCCCTCGGTGGGGTAGAGGAAGGTCGCGTCGATGACACTGTCGGCCACGGCGCGGATGCCGATGGAGGGGGCGGCATCGATACCGATAATCTTTATATTGTCAAGTCCTTTGCGGGCGGCAACCTCCGACGCTCCGATGGCCATGCGGTCATTGTGGGCATAAATCAGGTCTACGTCGGGGTAGAGGTTCAGGAGCGAGTCGGCCACGGCCGCCGCCTCGTCATGATTCCAGTTGCCATATCCTGTGCCGACAAGCGACCCGCCTCCGGCTGCGAAAGCCTCGGCAAATCCCTCGTGGCGTCCCTGTGCCGGAGTGGAACCGGCCAGTCCGTAGATTTCGATTGCCTTGGCACCGGTTCCGAGCATCTGCAGCGCATATCGTGCCGCCGACCGGCCTATCCCCTCGTCGTCGACCCCGATGCGGGCGGTATAGGTATCGCCGTTGATGTTGCGGTCGAAAACTATGACAGGGATGCCGCGTTCATATATCTCTTTCACGACGGGAGTGATGGCGTCGGCCTCGTTGGGCGCAACGATAATGATGTCAAAACCGTTGTCGGCAAAATAGCGCAGGTCGGCAATTTGTTTCCCGTTATTGTCGTCGGCCGAGCGGATTTCCACTGTCGCGCCGGGATGAAACATGATTTCGCGGTTTATCTCGTCGTTCATCTTGGAACGCCAGTCGTCACGGCTGCACTGAGACACACCGATGCGGTAGACTTTTCCGTCGTTACAACCTGATGAGATAATTATAAAAAATGATATTAGTAAAAGGCGGTAAATTTTGGAGGTCATAATATCTATGCAAAATTTTCACCGGCAAAGATAGACATAATATTGTGAAAAATAGTGCGTTTGGTTGCAAAAATCGCGCAATGCAACATTTATGACAGCGTTTGCGCGATTTTTCATACCCACCTTTTTTAATTATATATTAGTTTTGCACTACCGAATCTAAAACACCTGTTTATATAAATGAAAACTCTTGCATCAATAATGATTTCCGCAATGCTGTCGGTCTCGGCAGCATCAGCCGCGGCAGCAGTTTCTGACGGTATCGAGATAAACCACCTCGGGGTCAACAACACCCTTGTGCGTGTCAACGGCGACGGCCGCTATCTGATGCTCCCCGTTCAGGAGGCCAATGATGACGCGACCGTCAACCTGCTTGTCGACGGCAAGATTGAGAAGACGATATATGTGCGCCTCGCCAAGTCTAAGGTCGACTACCTCGTGCCGCTCGACCTGAGTGCCTACGAAGGCCACGACGTGCTGCTCAATATCGTGACATCACAGGGCAGGGCGACCGTGCGCGAGGCCAAGGATGACGCCTGCTGGAAAAACTTCAGCCTGACCGACAGTTTTGACGCCGCCAACCGTGAAAAATACCGCCCGGCTTTCCATCACACACCCGAATACGGGTGGATGAACGACCCCAACGGCATGTTTTACAAGGATGGCGAGTGGCATCTCTACTATCAGTGGAACCCCTATGGCTCCAAGTGGCAGAACATGACGTGGGGACACTCGTCGTCGCCCGACCTCGTGAACTGGACCCATCATCCCGCCGCAATCGAGCCTAACGGCCTCGGATCGGTGTTCAGCGGCAGCTCGGTAGTCGACAGCGACAACACGGCCGGTTTCGGAAAGGATGCCGTCATCTCCCTTTACACCTCGGCAGGTGTCAGCCAGATTCAGAGCCTCGCGTGGAGCCGCGACAATGGCAAGACATTCACAATCTACCCCGGCAACCCTGTGCTGACGCTTGAAAGCGAGGCGCGTGACCCCAATATGTTCCGGCACGAACCGTCGGGGCAGTGGGTGCTCGTGCTCGCCCATGCCCTCGACCATGAAATGCTCGTTTTCACGTCGCCCGACTTGAAAGAGTGGACACGGCAGAGTGCGTTTGGCAGCGGTCTCGGCTGTCAGGACGGCGTGTGGGAGTGCCCCGACCTGTTTGAACTTCCCGTCGACGGCGGCGACACCCGCAAGTGGGTTCTCCTGTGCAACATCAACCCCGGCGGGCCTTTCGGCGGCAGCGCGACTCAGTATTTCACAGGCGATTTTGACGGCAAGACATTCACCCCCGATACTGATTCGGCAGGAAATGTCCCCACCAAGTGGATGGACTATGGCAAAGACCACTACGCCACCGTCAGCTGGAGCGGTGCCCCCGACGGGCGGCGTGTGGTAATCGGGTGGATGAGCAACTGGCAGTATGCCGCCGAGGTCCCGACGATGCAGTTCCGCAGTGCCAACACTCTTCCCCGCGACATGGCCCTCTTTACAGGTGCCGACGGCGACATCTATCTCTCGTCGGCACCCTCGCCCGAGGTCGACGCGCTGCGCGGCCGTCTCGTGAAAAACCTCTCCAAGACATCGGTGGGTAAGAAAGGCAAAACATTCTCCCTTCCCGCCGCCAACGACGGCATCTGTGAAATCTTGCTCGACATCGATGCACGCAAGAGCGACAAGGTCGGCCTGACCCTTTCCAACGCCGGTGGCGAGAAAGTGGTGATGACCTACGACGCGGCCGCACGCACCCTCTCGATGGACCGTCGCGAGAGCGGTATCACTGACTTCAGTCAGGACTTCCCTGCAGTAACCGTGGCCCCCACACGCGAGGATGACGGCAAGGTGTCGCTGCGCATCTTTGTCGACAGGTCGAGCATCGAGGCATTCGGCAACGACGGGCGTTTCGTGATGACCAACCTTGTGTTCCCGACCGCTCCCTATTCGACCCTCACGATTGACTCGGAAGGCGGTAACGCCCGCATCAGCAATCTCAAAATTTATTCTCTCAACGCAAATAATTGATTATCAATATGGACGCTACGCAATCAATACCCACCGGGCGCAAAAGCTCGCTAATGCAGATGGTTCCCGTGATGCTGTGTTTCTTTGCTATGGGGTTTGTCGACCTCGTGGGCACAGCCTCCAACTATGTACAGAAAGACCTCGGCCTGACCGACTCGCAGGCTAACCTTTTCCCCTCGCTCGTGTTTTTCTGGTTCCTGATTTTCTCGGTGCCCACCGGGATGCTGATGAACCGCATCGGGCGTAAAAAGACAGTCCTGATAAGCCTCGGCGTTACCGCGCTGTCACTCATCATCCCTGTCACCGGCGACAGCTACATGACGATGCTCGCCGCCTTCTCGCTCCTCGGCATAGGCAACGCGATCATGCAGACTTCGCTCAACCCGCTCGTAACCAATCTTATAAGCGGCGACCGTCTCGCGTCGACGCTCACTTTCGGGCAGTTTGTCAAGGCAATCGCCTCGTTCCTCGCCCCGATTATTGCCGCGTGGGGAGCCACGACTTTCCTCCCGACTTTCGGCCTCGGATGGCGCATCCTCTTTGTCATCTATGCCGTCATCAGCTTCCTCTCGGTAGCGGTTCTCGGCGCGACCCCCATCGAGGAGGAGCGTCCCGACAAGGCATCGGGCATCGGTGAGTGTCTGCGTCTGCTCGGCCGCCCCTTCATTCTGCTCTGTTTCCTCGGCATCATGTGCCATGTGGGTATCGACGTGGGTACCAACACGATAGCTCCCAAAATCATCATGGAGCGTCTCCACCTTCCGCTTGAAGAAGCCGGATTTGCGACAAGCGTCTACTTCATCTTCCGCACCGCCGGATGTTTCCTCGGCGCATTCATCCTCCGCTCGGTTTCGGCCCGCAAGTTCTTCGGTTTCAGCGTCGTGCTGATGCTTGTCGCCGTGGCGATACTCTTTGCCGCCCACTCGCTGACCCTCCTTTATATCGGCATCGGCATGATAGGGTTCGGAAATTCCAATGTGTTCTCCGTAATCTTCTCGCAGGCCCTCAATGACTCGCCCAATGAGAAAAACGAGGTGTCGGGACTGATGATTATGGGCCTTTTTGGCGGCACGGTTTTCCCCCTCGCGATGGGATATGCCGCCGACTCGATGGGGCAGGCAGGCGCAGTCGCCGTAATGACCGCCGGAGTGGCTTACCTCCTGTATTATACCTTGAAAATCAAATAACAGATAACTGATAAAAAACTATAAATCATGAAAGATGTAGTTGTAGGAATGGGCGAGGCCCTGTGGGATGTCCTTCCCGAAGGTAAAAAAATCGGTGGCGCGCCTGCCAATTTTGCTTATCATGTGTCACAATTCGGCCTTGACAGCGCCGTGGTCAGCGCGGTGGGCGACGACGCTCTCGGTGCCGAGATTATCGAAAATTTCAATCAGAAAGGACTCCGGCATCTCATCGAGACCGTGCCTTATCCGACCGGTACCGTGCAGGTCGAAATCGATCAGGCCGGCATCCCGCAATATGAAATCAAGGAGAATGTGGCATGGGACAACATCCCCTATACCGCCCGCCTTGAAAACCTCGCCGAGCGCACCCGCGCAGTCTGCTTCGGGTCGCTCGCGCAGCGCAACATCGTGTCACGCAACACCATCAACCGTTTCCTCGACGCGATGCCGCAGGACGACAGCCGCCTGATTGTCTTTGACGTTAACCTCCGTCAGGGATTCTTCAACAAAGATATTCTATGCAACTCGATGACACGTTGCAATATTCTGAAAATCAACGATGAAGAACTCGTGACCGTCAGCCGCATGTTTGGCTACCCCGGCATCGATCTTCAGGACAAATGCTGGATTCTGCTCGGCAAATACAACCTCAAGATGCTGATTCTCACATGCGGCATCAACGGCAGCTACGTCTTCACCCCGGGAAATGTGTCGTTCCA
>CAMWRO010000128.1 GCA_947176615.1 uncultured Porphyromonadaceae bacterium | reverse complement strand
TCAGATTTTTTTGCAGAAGAATGTAATAAAATTGTCGTTTACGCGTCTTTATTATAAATACTATTTCATTCCGTTTCACAAAATTATGTTTAAACCGGTCATATTCTCTATATTGCTGGCAGCGGCTACCTTTACCGCATCGGCCCAATACGTTACAAAAATCTCAGGGACTGTCGACAATTCGCTGGTAGCCGATACCGTGATGGTGATAGAGGACAGCGCGCATCCGTTTTTTGACCGGAAATGGGTTATTCCGGTCACTGACGGCAAGTTCAGTCAGGAAATAGAGACCGATTATCCGATGGCGTGTTATTTTATCCCGACGAATCAGATTAGGTGGTGGAGTACCGACTGGCGTTTTGTCGCTGAAGGCGGTGATGTCAGTGTCGTGGTGACAAAAGAAGATGATGAGCCTGCTGCGGCATTGGACTTTTCGGGACCTCTGTCAGTGAAACTGCGCGATTTTACCGACGGCCTGAATAAGTCGCCCGAGGCGCTCGCCCTGCAATCGTTTGCCGATTCGATTTATGCCTTCGGCGGTGAATATCAGCCTGAATACCGGCAGTTATATATCGTGTCTCAGCAGGAACAGGACCGTGAAAAGATAGGGCGGCTGTATGCGTCGATGGATTCTCTCGCGGCCCTCGGGTTGAAAGACAGCGAGGATGGACGGATTATTTCGGAGGGATACGAGGCTCTTCGGGAAAAGAACATGGCAGACAAAATTGATTTTATCGCCGGTGATACGTCGTATGTCGGATTATATCTCATTGCCGAAGTGCTGTGGACCCCGCATCAGTATAATGACAGTGATATCGACAAGGTAATTGATATTTACAACCGGCAATATACCGACGTGTGTCCCGGCCACCCTTATCATGCCGAGCTTAAAGCTGCGGTCGAGGCGCGAAATTTCGGCGGAATAAAGGAGGGCGGCAAATACATTGATGTCGAGGCTCTTGATGCCGACGGCAAGATGAAGAAAATCTCGACTGTGATTGGCGGGAAAGTGGCTATAATAGACCTGTGGGCCTCATGGTGCGGCCCATGTCGCCGAAATTCGATGGCCATGAAACCGGTTTATGAACGGTTTGCTCCCGACGGACTGGCAATGGTCGGCATCGGCCGCGAAATGGAGAATGATGCCGCGATGCGCGAGGCTGTAAAGAGGGATGGTTATCCGTGGGTCTCGCTTGCCGAAATTAACGATGCGAATTATATCTGGACAAAATATGGCGTGCCCGGTGCCCCGGGACGTATTGTGCTGGTGGATCACGAGGGCACAATCGTGGCCATTGACCCGTCGGTGGAGGAACTGGAGCGGCTTATCCCCCGATTGCTTGAAAATGTGAAGAATCAGGAGTAATATCATCCGATTAAACAGAAATGGAATCACTCGTTATTCTCAGAGTGATTCCATTTCTGTTGTTTGTTATCAGGTCGATTTTTATTTGTCGTCAGATTCGGGAGCCTGATCGATGAGGTCGAGGAACTGGTCGAGCTTGGGTGTCACGATGATTTCAGTGCGGCGGTTGCGCTCGCGTCCCGCATCGGTGGTGTTGTCGGCGATGGGGTTGTATTCTCCGCGTCCGGCAGCGGTCAGGCGGTTGGGGTTAACCCCGAAGTCGTTTTGCAGCACCTGCACGACCGAGGAGGCGCGCAGCGTGGAGAGGTCCCAGTTGTTGCGGATATTGGTGCGCGAAATGGGCACGTCGTCGGTGTTACCCTCGACAAGCACGTCATAGTCACCGTAATCCTTGATAATCTTGGCAATCTTGGAAAGGGTTTCCATTGCGCGCGAGCTGACTTCGTAGCTGCCTGACTTGAACAGCATGTTGTCGGCCAGCGAGATGTAGACCACGCCTTTCAGAACCTTGATGTCAACGTCGCGCAGCTCGTCGCGGCTGAGCGAGCGGGTCAGGTTGTTGGTCAGCACCATGTTGAGCGAGTCGCTCTTGGACTTGGCATCGACGAGCTGTTTGATATACTTGTTGGAGGCGTTGATTTCGTCAACGAGTTTGGCGATGTTGACGCTGCCCTGAGTTCCCTGACGCAGGCTCTCGTCAAGGGATGCCTGAAGGGCTGCATATCCGTCTTTCAACTCTTGGTTGCGCTTGCGGGCATCTTCAAGCATCGCGTCGAGGTTTTTGCCATTGGTGCGGCACTCGGTGAGGGCAATCTGTGAAGCGTTGTACTCCTTGGTCAGCGAGTCATAGTCGCTTTTAAGGGCGGCATACTTCTTGTTGCTGACACATCCGGTGAACATCAGTCCGGCAGCAGCGATTGTAAGGATTAAAGCTCTTGATTTCATAATGATTACATTTTGCTTTATTAGAATTAACGATTACTTCATGTGATGGGTTCATTCGCGGTAGTACACGCGCTTGACACGGGTCGAGATTGAGGTCAGGACTTCGTAGGGGATTGTGTCGAGGACACCGGCCAGTTCTTCGACAGGGATGTTTTCGCCGAAAATCTCCACCCGGTCTCCCACTTTGCAGTCAGGGACATCGGTAATGTCAATCATGCAGGCATCCATGCAGATTGTACCTACGATGGGGCACCGGTGGCCGTTGACAGCTACCGACGAGTTGCCCCAGCCGTAATGGCGGTTCATGCCGTCGGCATATCCGACCGGGATTGTCGCGATGACTGAATCGCGGGTCAGCCGTCCGCGCCGGTTGTAGCCGACTGTGGTTCCGGTCGGCCAGTGCTTTATGGATATAATGGTGGTGTGGAGCGACGACACGGGACGCAACTCGTCCTGCGAGCCGTCGTGCATGGTGCGTATCCCGTAAAGTCCGATTCCGAGGCGCACGAGGTCATGCTGTTGCTCGGGGAAACGTGTGATTCCGGTCGAGTTGAGGATGTGGCGCAGTATGCGGCGGCCGGGACAGCCTGACTGAATCATGTCACAGCAGCGGTCAAAGTAGCTGAACTGTCCTCGGGTATAGTCGTCCTCGTCGGGATTGTCGGCAGCACACAGATGGCTGAAAATTGACTTGGGGACAACCTGATTCTGTCCCGATAGAGTTTCAAGCAGCTGCGGTATGTCTTCTTCTACAAAACCGAGGCGGTGCATTCCCGAGTCGATTTTGATGTGGACGGGGTAGTCGGTTATGCCGCATCTTTCGGCCTCGCGGATGAGCTGCTTGAGGAAGTCGAGACTGTAAATCTCGGGTTCGAGATGATTGGCAAAGAGGGATGTGAAATTCTCGACCTTGGGGTTCAGCACGATTATCGGCATCGTGATTCCGGCTTTTCTCAGGTCGACACCTTCGTCATGGACGGCGACGGCAAGGTAAGTGGTCCCCTGCGCCTGCAACGTTTTGGCGAGTTCAAAAGACCCTGCGCCGTAACCCGAAGCCTTGACCATGCAGACGATTCCGGTTTCGGGTTTCAGATGTGAGCGGAACCAGTTATAGTTGTGGACGATGGCGTCGAGGTTTATTTCAAGGACAGTTTCGTGCTGACGTGCTTCGAGCATCTCGCAGATGCGCCCGAAGTCAAACTGCGGCGCGCCCTTGACAAGAATAAGCTCTCCTGCAAAGTCGGCGGGCGACATTTCGGCAAGAAAATCCTCGGTCGAGGGGAAAAAACGCGCGTCTGCGCCGAAATATTTCCCGTGGCGGGAAATCTCGGTCCCGATGCCGATAACCCGGCCGATGTTTTTGCATCGCAGCAGGTCGGCGGCGTTGTGGTAGACGGTTGACGGGTCGTGGAAATCATGCATCAGGTCACTGAGAATAACAGTGGAAGTGCGTGACCCTTCGGCACGCCGCGACATGAAGTCAAGTGCAGGGGCGAGCGACTGGAAGTCGGAGGTATAGCTGTCGTGGATGAGCATGCATCGGTTAAGTCCCTCGATAACTTCCAGACGGGTGCCAATCGGTGACAGCCGGGCCATGCGCGATGCAATTGTTGCGGGCGAGAGGCCGAGATAAAGCATCACGGCAAGGCAGTGGATGACATTTTCGATGTCATTGTCGGCGGTAAACGGCACGGTCAGCTCGCCGTCGGTGATATTCAGATAGTTGTAGGCAATCGTTGTCGACTGATCTCCCTTGTCAATCGAGCTGATAAAAAGGGGCCGGTCAGAATCGGTGCGCGACCACGCAATCTCTTTTGCTGTCAGGCAAGCGTGTGAGACCACATCGGCAATCAGCTCGTTGTCACCGTTGTAGATGACCACGTCGCAGTCGCGCATCATGATTGCTTTTTCCTCACACTTGTCACGCATTGAGCTGAACGAGCCGCTGTGTTCCATCGTGATGTTGGTGAGCAACGTTATGTCGGGTCTCACTATGGAGTGCAGCCGGGCCATTTCGCCGGGCATCGATATGCCGGCCTCGAAGATGCCGAGCTGTGCCGACTCGTCAAGCTGCCACAGTGACAGCGGCACGCCTAACTGGGAATTGTAGCTGCGAGGACTGCGCACGATGTTCATGTCGTCCTGCAACAGGCGGTAAAGCCATTCTTTGACCGTTGTCTTTCCCCGGCTGCCTGTCACGGCGATTACCGGCATTGAAAACTTTGCGCGCCGGCTGCCCGCAAGAGACTGCAAAGCCTTGACAACGTCGGTGACGATGAAGAAATTGGCATCAGTGACGCTTTTCATTTCTTCGGGGAGATGAGTCACGACAAAGTTGCGGACTCCTTTGTCATAGAGTGCGACGATATATCTGTGGCCGTCGTTCTGTGGCGTTTCGAGGGCAAAAAACAGGGATGAGGATGGATAGGTGACCGAGCGGCTGTCAATGAGCAGGTCGGTTATGGGGAGTGAGGGGCATGCAGGCTCGGGAAGATGTAGCTCCCTCGCTATGGAAGATGCTGTATAGTTCATAATTCAAGTACCTGATGGTTCGCAATATACTCTTCCAGCGCCTGCCCGGTGACAGGGTAGGCCCGAAGAAAGTTCTCTTTCATTTTGCGTCGCGCGGCAAGTTCGGCCGATATGGCCTCGGGCGACGTGGAGAGAGGGCGGTGGTTCATGCGGCGGGTGAAACTGCGGCAGTCGATAGCCGTTGCGCGGGTTTCGGCCGTCGTAAACGATTCCAGAAAGATGTCATAGATGTAATTGACCGCGACTGCCGACGGGTGTTTCATGTCATCGGCATAAAAACGGTAGTCGCGCAGGTCGTCCATCATGATTTCAAAGGCCGGGAAATAGATGGCTGACTGTGGATGCTCTTTTATGACCCGGTGCAATCCGAGCAGCAAAGCGGCCTTGGACAGGGTGTTTTCGTGCATACCGTAGCCGGTGTGACGGATAGGGCTCACGGTGAAAACCGGTTTTGCATGATTGTTGACGCTGCCTATGGTGTCGATGATGGCTTTTATTGACTCGGCAACCTCGGGGGAATCCATTTCAAATTCATCAAACGTGTCGGCAGGCATTTTGTGGCAGTTGGCGACTACGATGCCATTCTTCAGTGCAAATCCTCTCGCACTGCCGAGAGTGATGATTATTATCGTCGCATTCAGCAATCGTTGCGCTCCGCGGTCAAGCGACCGGTTCATCTTTTCAAGCGCGTCGTCGGGGGATGACGACGAGAATGACGAGTGAAAATAGTAGCTGTGCCACAATTCGTTGTGCTGAAAGAGTTCTTCGGGTGTGAAGGGTCGTCTTTCGGCAAGCCGATTGAGGGCAAGCTGAATGGAACGGGGATTGTAGAGCGCGCCGAATGGATTGACCACCGTGTCAAAGAGGTCGGCGTCGAGGCGTGAGCCGATATTGTCGCTGAAACATGATCCTAACAGCAAAATACGGTCTTCGTGGGAAATCAGTCTCTCACAGCCTTTCAGCGGCTTGACCTCGGTACGCAGTTTTAGCTCAGCCATAAATCAATACATCTGAAAATCTACCGAAAGCACTTGGAACTCGGTGCGGCGGTTAATCTGGTCAGCTGTCTCTTGGTCTTCAGGTGACAGGTTGAGGATATATTCCTCGTTAAGCACGTCGCCCTCCTTGAATTGCGGAAATTCGCGGGCGATGCGCTTTGACACCACTTTGGGACGCGATTTGCCATATCCCTGATGCTGCAGGCGTTGTGCCGGGATTCCCACCTCGATGAGGTAGTCGATGACCGACTTGGCACGGCGTTCCGACAGGTTGATGTTGTACTCCTCGGAGCCGTGACGGTCAGTGTGGGAGGCCATTTCGACAGTGATGTTGGGGTTGTCGCGGAGCATTTGTGCCAGCTCGTCAAGAGCCTCTTTGGATTCGGGTCGCAGGGTGGCCTTGTCAAAGTCATAGAAAATATTCTCGACGATATTAGGCTTGGTAATCGACGCAAGGATGAAGTCGATGCCATATTCGGCATCCTCCTCGGCCGTGTCCGACGTGAATTCCTGCTTGGCGTTGAGGTAACCTTTGGCTCCGGCGAGCATGACGTAGCTCACACCGCGTTCAAGCGGGAACGAGAAAGACCCGTCGTTGCGGGCGACAGCCTTCTGATTGGACCCGTCGTTTCCCACGATGCGGATGACCGCGCCCGGTACGGGTTCCTCGTCCTTGTCGAGGACCCATCCCGAGATGACAATTTTCAAATCGGGGAGCTCAAAAGAGTAGATGTGGTCATATCCGCGACCGTCGCCGCGGTTGGAACTGAAATAGCCGGCCTCCTTGCCGGGGGTCTCGAATGTGATGCCGAAATCATCGGCCTCGGAGTTCATCGGACTGCCGAGGTTTTCGACAAGCCATCCTCCCGAGGGGGTCATGGTGGCCTTGAACAGGTCGAGACCGCCGAGTCCCGGGTGACCGTCGGATGCGAAATACATGATGCTGTCAGTCAGCATGTAGGGGAACACTTCGTCGCCCGGGGTGTTGATTGCCTTGCCGAGGTTTTCGAGAGATCCCGCGCGTTCCTTCAGGTTGATGCGCCACAGGTCTTTGCCGCCCTCTCCGGGCATGTCGCTTGAAAAATAGAGCCATGTCCCCGAGGGAGATACGGCCGGGTGACCGTAGGATGAAAGAGTGTCGGCGGTGATTTCAAATTTTACCGGCGCGCTCCACTTGGCGTCGCTGCGCTGCGAGGTGTAGATTTCAACCCCGGTATTGGAGTTGGGTGAACGGCGGGCCATTGTGAGATACATCGTCGAGCCGTCGGGCGAGAATGACACTATACCCTCGTCGGCCTCGCTGTTCAGCTCCCCTTCGACAGGCTCGGGACGCTGCCACTCGCCGCGCTCGTTTTTGCGCGCCATCCAGATGTCGCTCCGTTTCATGCCTGTAATCTCGCTGCGGTTGGTTCCGTTGACCTTTTCGTTGGTCGTGGTGAAATAGAGGATGTCGCCGTTGAACATAGGGGAGAAGTCGGCACGGCGCGAATTGAAAAGTTTCGCGTTTTTAACCACATAACGCGTGCGGTTCTTTTTCATCTCGGCTGCTTTCCGGGCTCCTGAGAGACCTGAACGCGCAATCTCTGACTTGGGCGATTTCTCAAGAAACTCCTCATAGCTCTTGATGGCTGCGGCATATTTTCCATCGGCATGCTGCATCTGGGCGAGGTATAATATCGCCATCGAGTCGGGATAGCCGTAACGTATAGCGTTCTGATAAGCCGCCGCCGCACGGGCACTCTGATTCAAGTGGCGGTGACACTCGGCCATGCGGAATGCCACGACACCGCGCTCGGCACGCTGCTCGCGCGCTTTCAGCTTATTATAAACCTTGCGGTAGGTCTTTGATGCGTCATAATACTCCCCGCGTGCCATCTGCTCGTCGGCAACCGACAATTTCGCTCCCCGGCAGCCGGAGAGACACAGCAGGCATAGCGCAAAAACGAGGCCGATATACTTTCTCATTGTTAATATGTTTTGGGAACGTCCTATTTTTATTTAAACGTAAATGTGACGCAGTTATTTTATCGCGCAAAGTTAAGTAAAAAAAACGAATTAAGGGTGGGGGAGGAGTGGAATCTCCATGCCACTCATTGCGATACATTAAATAAATTCAGACACTCACTTTTTAAGAGGTTGTTTAATAACAAATGTTAACCCAAAGTGGTAGCATCTTTCAGTT
>CAMWRO010000127.1 GCA_947176615.1 uncultured Porphyromonadaceae bacterium | reverse complement strand
CACTTCAAGCATGTGGGCCTGAAGAATCGAGCTGTTTTTGCCGTCAAAGTTAAGAGTGTAGTCTTCAAGGAACGAGCAGCCGCCTTCGAGGCCCTGATTCATCACCCAGAGAGAACGATAAAGGGCGGCAGACTTCCAGTCGCCTTCAGCACCGAAGCCATAGCCTTCGGCCATCAGTCGCTGCGATGCGAGACCGGGAATCTGGTCAAATCCGCGTCCTGTCACATCGACATTGGCGTCACCGAGGTCGTCAAAGTTGGTAGTGAAGCCTTTTGCGCCCTTGTCAGTCAGCACGGCGCGGAGGGTAAGTTCGGCCTTGGCCGAGTTCCAGACCTTGCGATAAGCCTCGGTTGACTTGTCTTCGAGCGATGCGTCATGGTCATATTCCTTAAAGTATGTTGCAACAAGCGCGTCGACATCCTCGTCCTTGATTGCGTCAAAGTAAGGCATAACCGAGCTGAACGGCATGTAGTCGACATGGTATCCCATGCGCACTTCGGCTTCAACCTTGTCACCATCGGTAACGGCAACGTTGTTCATCTGGTCGCCGAAACGGATGATGAGCATGTCCTGAGCATCGGCCCAAGCGGCGCACACACGCTGCCATACGGCGATGTGTTTCTGGGTTTCTTCATCTTTCCAGTAACCGGTGACAACCTTGCGGCGGATGCGCATGCGGGTGCAGATGTGGGCAAACTCGCGGTCGCCGTGGGCGCTCTGGTTAAGGTTCATGAAGTCCATATCCATTGTATCCCAAGGAATCTCGGCATTGTACTGAGTGTGGAGGTGCAACAGCGGCTTGCGGAGCTGCTGGAGTCCGTGAATCCACATCTTGGCGGGAGAGAAAGTATGCATCCAAGTGATGATACCGATACAGCGGCTGTCATTATTGGCAGCCTTCATCAGAGCCTCTACTTCGCGCGAGGAGTTGGCTGTGCCCTTGTACACGACTTTGACAGGAAGGTTGCCCGAGTTGTTGAGGCCGTCAACCATTTCCTTTGAGTGAGCATCGACTGCGACCACTGCGTCGCCACCGTAAAGAAGTTGTGCACCGGTAATCCACCAGATTTCGTAATTGTCAAAAAGTGCCATTGTTTTAGGTATTAAGTTAATAGTTAAGTTTTGATTGGTTTATTATGTCGTTATTTTTTTGCTTGCCCGTAGTAGGCGTTGGGGCCGTGCTTGCGGTTGAAATGCTTCTCGATGAGGAGCGGATTCATTGTCAGGTCGGGATTCACGCTGAAAGCGATGAACGCCATCTTGGCAACTTGTTCCATGACCACGGCATTGTGTACTGCGTCGGCGGGATTTTTACCCCAAGAGAACGGGCCGTGATTCTTCACAAGCACGCCGGGTGTGTGAACCGGGTTCATTCCCTCGAAACGCTTGACAATCACGTTGCCGGTCTCAAGCTCATAGTCGCCACGGACTTCGGCCTCGGTCATGTCGTCGGTGCAGGGAATGGCCTGATAGAAATAGTCGGCATGGGTAGTGCCGATATTCGGAATGTCCTTTCCGGCTTCGGCCCATGCGGTAGCATAGGTCGAGTGGGTATGGACGACACCGCCGATTTCAGGGAATGCGCGGTAAAGGGCAAGATGAGTGGGAGTGTCAGATGACGGACGGAGACTTCCCTCGACCACCTCGCCGGTATTTAAATCGACCACAACCATGTCGTCGACTGTCATAGTCTCATAGTCGACACCGCTTGGTTTGATGACAACGAGGCCCTTCTCCCGGTCGATTCCGGAGACGTTGCCCCATGTGAAGATTACCAATCCGTGCTTGACAAGGTCAAGATTGGCACGGAATACTTTTTCTTTTAATTCTTCGAGCATGTTGATTCAGATTTTAAACTTGGGGTGGGAATTATAGATGCGGTCATTAAACCTGTAAAGCGCGGCCCCGCGACGGGACCCGGTCTTGTCGATTTCGCCAGTTTTCTCGATGCAGTCGAGGTCGGCGATACGCTTGCGGAAATTACGCTTGTCTATTGTCTCTCCAAGTATTGATTCGTAAAGTGATTGCAACTGGGAAAGCGTAAAGCTGTGGGGCAAGAGGTTAAAACCGATAGGCTCGGTAGAAAACTTGCGCCGCATCGTAAAGAGGGCTTTCTCAATCATGGCAGGATGGTCAAATCCAAGAGCAGGCATTTCATCAATTCTGACCCACACAGCATTATGTTCGCTGACACTCTCGAAGTCAAAATCGTCGAGACTGAGCAATGCATAATAGGCAACCGAGACAACTCGCTCTCCGGGGTCACGGTCGACCGCGCCAAAGGCTCCGACCTGCTCCATGAACACATTGTCAAGGCCGGTCAATTGATAAAGCACACGCCGCGCTGCATCGTCGACGCTCTCCCCTTCCTGAACAAATCCTCCCATGAGGGACCATTTGCCCTTTTCGGGTTCAAACCTTCTTTTTGTCAGCAATATCGACAACTTGCCTTCATTAAGGCCAAAGATTATGCAGTCGACACCAACGTAAAACCGGGGATTATGACCATAAAATTCTGTCATATGCAAATGGATATTGAAAAAACGGGGCGGATGATCCGAAAATCAGACCATCCAACCCCTTTCTTTTTACCAGAAATAGATATAGAACGCTGCTGTGATACCGAGGATGATTATCGAGTTGACAACATCCCACTTGTTCCAGCTTGCACGGGTTGCAGCACGCTGCTCGGCAGTAGAAGTACCGAATACGAGTCCCTGAATCTTGGCGGGGTCGGGAGCCTTGGTGAAAAGCGACACAATCACACCAACACCGAGACAGAACACGAGCATCCATCCGCAGAAGAACAACCAGTTGCAATCATAGAAGACATATTGGAACAGGCTGCCGTCACTGCCGGGAAGAATCTCGGCATTGCTGTAATAAACTTTTGCGCCAAGACGGGTAAGACCGATGATAAGGCCTGAGAGAAGCGCCCACATACCGCCCATAGCAGTAGCACGTTTCCACAGAATACCGATGAGGAACGCAGCTGCGATACCGGGAGCGAGAACTGACTGCACATCCTGAAGATAGAGATAAAGCACGTCACCCACAGAGCGCATAACGGGAATCCACAGGATACCGAGAATCACAATCACAACAGTAGCGGCCTGACCGATGCGCACGAGTTTCTTGGGATCGGTATCGGGCTTGTAACGCTGATAGAAGTCGATGGTAAAGAGAGCGGCCGACGAGTTGAACAGAGAGGCCAGCGACGACATGAGGGCTGCAAGAATACCGCAGACGATAAGACCTTTCACACCGGCGGGGAGCAGCTTGGCTACCAGAGTGGGGAAAGCGGCATCGGAGTTGACGTTGCCGTTGGCAAGCATCGGGAGGAAACCTTCACCACCGGCACCGACATATTTCTGATGGATGGCAAATGCAATCATGCCGGGGATGAGGAACAGGAACACGGGGAGAAGTTTCAGATAGGCACCGAAGATTGTACCGCGGCGAGCCTCTTTTTCATCTTTACCCGAAAGAACGCGCTGAACGATGAACTGGTCAGTACACCAGTACCAGAAACCGATTACAGCCGAGCCGATAAGGGCACCGAGCCAAGGATACTGCTTGTCGTTGTTGTCACGGATAAGGTTGACCATAGTGTCACCATATTCGTTGACCTTAACGTCAGAGCAAATCCTCATCATTTCATCCCAGCCGCCAAGTTCCTTGAGGCCGAGAACAAGGATAATGAGAGAACCGAGAAGAAGAATCGGGGTCTGAAGCACCGAAGTGTAAAGCACAGATTTCATACCGCCGAAAATAGTGTAAAGGGCCGTCAGAAGCACGAGACCGATTGCAGCAATCCAGAAGAAGTCAATTCCCCACAGGGTATCGATGCCGAATACCTGCTGGAACACGAGTCCACCGGCATAGACGGTAACGGCGACCTTGGTCAGCACATAGCTGATAAGGGAGATTGTGGCGAGGATGGTGCGCGACTGAGGGTTGAAACGTCGTTCAAGGAACTCAGGCATTGTGTAGACCATCGAGCGGGTATAGAATGGAACGAATACCCAGCCGAGAAGAAGAATCATCCACCCTTGGATTTCCCAATGGGCCATCGCCATACCGCTCGATGCGCCCGAGCCGGCAAGACCGATAAGGTGTTCTGAACCGATGTTGGAGGCGAAGATGGACGCACCGATCGCTATCCATGTCGCATCTTTGCCGCCAAGAAAGTAGTCAGCGGCATTGTTTTGTTTCTGACGCATTACCCACACGATGATACCAACGAGGGCAATGAAGAACAGGCCGATTACAAGCCAGTCAAGTAGTGCCATAATAATTGCTTGTTTACTGTTATTAATTTAAGGTTGCAAAAAGATTGTCTTTATTTCTCCACATCAAACTTGAAGATGCAGTGGCTTGAATAGGTCTGACCCGGCTCAAGAACCACCGAAGGCCATTCGGGCTTGTTGGGACTGTCGGGATAGTGCTGGGTTTCGAGGCAGATGCCTGTGCGCTGATTATATACTTTACCCTGCTTGCCGGTGACAGTGCCATCAAGGAAGTTGCCAGAGTAAACCTGAATACCGGGTTCGTCAGTATAAACAGTCATCTTGATGCCGCTTGCAGGCGACACGAGGGTGGCTGCGGGGGTATTGATGTCTCCATTGGTTGAAAGCACCCAGTTGTGGTCATATCCGTTGCCGTTTTTAAGCTGCTCGAAATCGACGGCAATGTCCTGCCCTACCGCCTTGGGGGTAGTGAAATCCATAGGAGTGTCTTTGACAGGGAGGATTTCACCGGTAGTCATGTAGGTAGAATCAACGGGGGTGAAATCAGCCGCATTGACATACAGAATGTCGTCGGTAATCTGATTGTCGGGGTTGCCTGAAAGGTTGAAATAAGAGTGATTGGTCATGTTGACAACCGTCTTTTTGTCAGTCTCAGCCTTATAGTCGATGTCGATTGCATTGTCGGCGGTAAGGGTGTAGGTAACGGTAGCAGTCACGTTTCCGGGGAAATTGTTGTCACCGTCGGGAGAGTTGAGGGTAAGTACCACGGTCGAGTCATTGGGCTGCGCAGCATCGTAAACCTTGTATTGCCATCCTGTCGGACCTCCGTGGAGGCAGTGGCCGAAGTTGTTCTGCGGGAGTTGGATAGTATCGCCGTCAATAACGATGCGACCCTGATTGATGCGGTTGGCATAACGGCCGATAGATGCACCGAAGTCGGTCTGGTTGTTCTCGGGGAAATATGCGGCTACGCTGTCAAGACCGAGAACGACATCGCGAAGGTTTCCGTCGCGGTCAGGAGCCATGATGGAAACAATGCGGCCGCCAAAGTTGGTCACGCACACTTCCATGCCGTTGGCATTGGACAAGGTGTAGAGGGCGGTCTTTTTCCCGTCATACTCCCGGGCAAAATTTTCAGGATTAAGTCCTGACTTCGTCAACACAGGCTGTTGCGTCCCTGTAGAACAGGCACTCAGACAGATAGCCGACACTGCGGCTGCTGCGACAATTTTGAGATTGCTCATGATACTTTTTAATGTTGAAGATATTATGGTAATATAGATTCAATCAGGTTGAACGTGATGTGCAAAATTTTACGGCGTGAAATAAGTGTAAATTCGACACTTATTTCACGCCGTAAAGTTACGGCTAATATTTTAAATATAAATCAAAATTTTATATGTTTTACAACATATTTTTCAACTTTCACGATACATTCCGCATGGAATCGGCCGCAAATTATACTGCGAAGCCATAACCCGGCCATAAGCCCCGGCTGAGCGTATCATTAACAAATCTCCTCTTTTCAAGACCGGGAGGCGGACGTCGCGGGCAAAACAGTCTGATGATTCACATATCGGCCCGACGACATCATAGGATTGAGTCAACGTGTCGCTGTCAACATGCGCGGGTTTCAAATCGGCATCGGCCTTTTCAATTTTATGATAGGCATTATACAGCGCGGGACGTATCAAATCGGTCATTCCGGCATCGACTATTGCAAATCGCTTGACGGAGCCTTCTTTTATATATAGTACGCGCGTAATGAGCGAGCCGCATTGCGCTACAACAGACCGGCCGAGCTCAAAATGCACCTTCTGGTCGGGATATGCCTTCAACTTATTGCGAAACACCGAAAAATAACGGTCAAAATCGGGAATGGGATGCCCCGACGGATCGGCATAATCAATCCCGAGTCCTCCTCCGACGTTGATGTTTCGGAATGAGATTCCCTGCGAGAGATATTCTTCCTGTATCCTGTTTATTGTCTCGCACAGCATTTCAAAGGGTTCCGACTCGGTTATCTGAGAGCCGATGTGGAAGTGCAACCCCTCAAGAGAAACGCCGGGCATCGAAACCGCCGCCATGACATGTGCCGACAGTTGGTCAAGATTTATGCCGAACTTGTTTTCAGACAGCCCTGTGGTTATATATTCATGAGTGTGAGCGTCAATATTGGGGTTCACACGCAAGGCCACGGGAGCCGTCACACCCAGACCAGACGCAATCGTTCCGATAACCTCAAGTTCCTGCATCGATTCCACATTGAAACACCCTATCCCGGCCTTCAACGCAAGTTCAATCTCCCGGTCGGTTTTCCCGACACCGGCAAAGACAATTTTTTCAGCCGGGAAACCGGCTGAAACCGCTGCCTCGATTTCCCATCCGCTCACACAGTCGGCGCCAAGGCCTGCACGGCTTATGGCCTCAAGAATCTCCTTGTCGGCATTAGCTTTTACTGCATAATGCACATGGAAACGCACATCGGTCGCAGCGGCTCTCCCGACGGCCGAAATCGTCCGGTCAAGGAGAGACATGTCATAATAATAAAAAGGTGTATCCACTGACTTATACTTATTTCTTATTTTTAAACAAGCAGTCGCTCAGACGGTTCAAGGCGGCTATCTTGTCCTCACGCCGTATCAGGAATGAGATATTGTAATTGGAACCGCCGTAAGAAATCATTCTGACCGGAATGTCGCGCAATGCCTCAAGCGCCTGTGTTTCAAATCCGGTATTGGTCCATTCGAGATTTCCCACGACACACACAATCACCATGTCCCGGTCAACGGTCACCGTGCCAAATTCTTTCAATTCATCAACAATCTCAATCAAGTGACGTTCCGAATCCACGGTCAAAGAGACACCGACCTCAGATGTGGCCACCATGTCAACGGGGGTCTTGTAGCGTTCAAATGTTTCAAAAACCTTTGACAAGAACCCGTAGGCCATAAGCATGCGGCTACTTTTAATCTTGATGGCGATTACGTTGTCCTTTGCGGCAACCGCCTTGATGCACGGCACACCGATTTCATTGTCAATGATTGTGCCATGAGCTTCGGGCTGCATGGTGTTCAGCAGCCGCACGGGGATATTGTTGACCTTGGCCGGCAGCACGCAGGTGGGGTGAAGAATCTTGGCTCCGAAATAGGCCAATTCGGCAGCTTCCTCATAATGCAGCTGCCCCACCGGATCGGTACCCTCGACAAAGCGGGGGTCGTTGTTATGCATTCCGTCAATGTCAGTCCAGATCTGAACCTCGTCGGCATCAATCGCCGCTCCGATTATAGATGCCGTATAGTCGCTGCCGCCACGCTCGAGATTATCAATCTCGCCTGCCGAGTTGCGGCATATGAATCCCTGTGTCACATAAATGTCGGCATCGCAATACTTGTCAAGCAGCGACCCGAGATGCATGGAGATATAATTAAAATCGGGTTCGCCGTTCTCCCCTGTCTTCATGTAATCAAGCGCGGGGAGCGGCTCGGCGTTAAATCCGCGCTCGTTGAGCAGGATGGACATCATCGCCACTGACATGATTTCACCTTGGGCGAGGATTATCTTTTCCTCGGCCTGAGTGAACGGTTCGCGTGCAAATGAACGTATATAGTTAAAACAAGCCTTTATTTCTTTCAGAGCCTTTTCGCGACTTTCGTGATAGTCATAAAGGGAGGCAATGGTCTTGAGATATTTTGACTCAAGCATGTTGATTGTCTCCTTCGCCCCTGTATAGTTTTTCTTGTAGAGGTAATCTGAAATCTCCACAAGGGCGTTGGTTGTTCCTGACATTGCCGAAAGGACTATTATGTTC
>CAMWRO010000126.1 GCA_947176615.1 uncultured Porphyromonadaceae bacterium | reverse complement strand
ATATTCAATATTTTAGCTAACTTTGCAGCGTTTTAAGTATCTCTTTCCAAGAGATTGTGATTTGGTCAATCGCCCGGAACAAGGCTTATTGCCCCGGGAATAGAGGAGTTGAGGCGGTCGAGAGTGTCCATCAACCGTCGCCGGCGGTTGATGTCGGCAAGGTTGTCAAATAATCCGAGTTGCACCTCGTCGTCGCCAATCAGGCGTGAAAGCGTGATTCCGGCTTTTTTGTATCCATACCCTTGTTTGTAGGTCGCTTTGAGCAGATTTATGGCGGCTGTTGTCAGAGTGAGAGTGTCGGCCGTCGGGGATGGAAGGGTGGTTTTGGCCGTGTCGCGAGTTTGTGGAAGGTGGGGTTTGAACGGATTGGTGCGCAGATATATGGATATTTCCGCGGCATGGCATTTCTGTCGCCGCAGCCGTCGTCCAAGAGTAGACACATGGCCGATGACGGCCTTGCGCAGAAACTCAAAATCATAGACATCATGCTCAAATGACCGTGAACTTGTCATTGAGCGTCGCTCGGGCGGGACATAATCCTGCTCGATACAAGCCTCACCGTTAAGTTCGCGCCAAGTGCGCTGGCCGGTGATGGAGACAAGAGTGTTGACTTGGGCGAGATTCAGGGATGCAAACCGGGCCGCAGTCTTTATCCCGACCATTTTCATGCGGTCGGCCAGCCTCGGCCCGATGCCCCAGATGTCGCTTATGTCGGTCAGCGCGAGGGCCTTCTCCTGTTTTTCGGCCGTATCGATAACACACACGCCGTTATATCCCGGATATTTTTTTGCAAACCTTGCGGCAAGTTTGGCCAGAGTCTTTGTCTGCGCGATTCCGATTGAAACCGGAATCCCCGTTTTAAGCCTGACCTCGTCAACGACATAATGCCCGAATCCCGCAATGTCGCCCAGCTGAGGCGACAGGTGAAGAAATGCCTCGTCAATCGAGTAACACTCGATGTCCTCGACGATTGACGACAGCGTTTTCATCACTTTCTGCGAAATCTTTCGGTACAGGTCATGATGCCCGCGGATTTTAGCCACCTTGTGAGCCTCGACAATGTCGCGTATTTTAAACAGTGGGATTCCTCGGGTGATGCCGAGGCGCTTGGCTTCGTTTGACATGGCCACGACGCATCCGTCACCGCCGCTGAGAACGATGACCGGGCGTCCGTTCAGTGACGGGTCGACAACCCTTTCACATGACACGAAGAAATTGTTGCAGTCAACGAGGGCGATCATTGATTTCAGAGGGGAGGGTGAAATCGGAGAATCAGGCCAATTCGGCGATAAGGGTCGCCGATGACGAGTCGATGACTTTCACCTTGACAGTGTCGCCCACACGGTAGTCACCGCGAGGGAAGACAACGGTCTTGTTCTGAGGAGTGCGCCCTACAAACTGCTCGCGGCTGCGTTTCGACATACCCTCGACGAGCACGTCAAAAGTCTTGCCCACGTCGCGGGCATTGGACTCGCGTGACAACTCGTTCTGCAACGCAATCATGCGGTTTAGACGCTCGATTTTGACATCCTCGGCTATGTTGTCGGGCATCATCTTGGCGGCAAGTGTACCGGGACGCTCCGAGTACTTGAACATGAACGACGAATCAAAACCCACGGTGCGCATCAGGTCGAGAGTCTCTTGGAAATCCTCCTCGGTCTCGCCATGAAAACCGGTGAAAAGGTCGGTCGATATGCCGCAGTCGGGGATGCGGGCGCGGATAGCCGCGATGCGGTCGAGATACCATTCGCGGGTATACTTGCGGTTCATAGCTTTCAGCACGCTGTTGCTGCCGCTCTGTACCGGGAGGTGAATGTGGTTGCACACGTTGGGCCGCGCTGCAATCACGTCGATGATGCGGTCGGTCATGTCCTTGGGATGGGAGGTCGTGAACCTCACACGCATTTCAGGAGCGGCATCGGCGACGGTGGCAAGCAACCCGGCAAAATCAAGGCTGTCACCCGTTTCAGGGTCTTTATACAGATAGCTGTTGACATTCTGTCCCAGCAGAGTGACCTCTTTGAATCCGCGAGCGCGAAGATCGGCAAGCTCGTTGAGGATACTTTGCGGCTCGCGGGAGCGTTCACGACCTCGGGTATAGGGAACGATGCAGTAGGAGCAGAAATTGTTACACCCGCGCATGATGCTGATGAATCCTGACACGGTGTTCGGGCCGATGCGCACGGGTATCACGTCGCGATAGGTCTCGGTCGTGCTCAGCTCCACGTTGACAGCCTGCTCCCCGGCCTCGACTGAGGCAAAGAGGGAGGGAAGGTCGAGATAGGAGTCAGGTCCGGCCACAAGATCCACGCCGTGGTTGGCAATCAAGTCTTCCTTGACACGCTCGGCCATACACCCGATAACCCCTATGATGAGACGCGGCATCTCCTTGGAACGTTTGCGCCGCAACGAGTTCAGGAAAGCAAGGCGTGAAAGAATTTTTTGCTCGGCATTGTCGCGGATAGAGCAAGTGTTGAGCATTACGGCATCAGCATCTTCGACCGAGTCGGCCAAGCTGTATCCCGCCATCTCCATAATAGACGCGACAACCTCGCTGTCGGCTACATTCATTTGACAGCCATAGGTTTCGATAAACAGCCTCAGACCGGGCCGGGGAGTGGATATATTGGTCATAACGATAATTTGCAGGTGCGATTCTTTGTAAATCAGCGCGGAAATGATTAAATTTGTCGCAAAATTACAAAATTCCGCCCAATGGAGAAACTTATTTCCGCAATAATCGTAATTGCCATCAGCGTAATCTACAGTTGGATTAAAGAGCGGTCGGCATCGCGGGAAGAGAATCGGAAACTCAGTGCTCCCCCTCCTCCTCCCGAAACCCAATGGCCATCAGACGTGTTCAATGCCGGCGGTTTTGACATTGTGCCCTTGACGGAGCCTCAGCCGGTAGAGACCCCGGTCGAAAAGAAACCGAAACCTGATAAACGTCACAAGAAGCGTCACGAGCCGGTCTTGCCGGTCGAAGGTGGCCGCGTGACACCTCCCTCCCCGCCGGCCGAGACCGAATCAACACCCATGTCGCGTGTTGACGAGTCTGTTGCCCCCGCGTTAGCAGCTCATTATGCCCGATGGAGGCAGTCGGTAATCGATGCCGAAGTACTTACTCCCAAATTCTAATAACCATAATAGAAGAAAACTTATCACATTTCAATAAAACATTCACAAATGAGATTT
Source organism: uncultured Porphyromonadaceae bacterium (assembly GCA_947176615.1). Classification (GTDB taxonomy): domain Bacteria; phylum Bacteroidota; class Bacteroidia; order Bacteroidales; family Muribaculaceae; genus Duncaniella. The sequence goes on along the minus strand of CAMWRO010000126.1, from coordinate 4,880 downwards.
CCAATTATAACCCCGCAGGAAGCCGCCGAGTTGTTCTTTGACGGCGCCAAAGTTGGTTTTTCGGGTTTTACCGCGCCCGGATCTCCCAAGGTTGTCCCCGGAGCTGTTGCTGAAAAGGCCGAAAGCCTTCATGCCGAAGGAAAACCATTCAAACTCAATATTTTCACGGGTGCATCCACAAGTGACCGTTGTGACGGTGTGCTCGCCCGCGCCAACGCTATCGGGATGCGCACTCCCTATCAGAACCTTCCCGACCTGCGCAAGCGCATCAACTCCCATGACGCGCATTACTTTGACCTGCACCTCTCGGAACTCGCCCAGAAATTCCGTTACGGATTCTTTGGCGACCTTGACATTGCCATAATCGAGGCGTCTGACATTCAAGACGACGGAACAGTCGTTGTCGGCACCGGCGTGGGCAACGTCCCTACTTATGCAAAATATGCCAAGAAAATCATAATCGAGCTGAATGAAAAGCTGCACCATGCCCTGTATGGCCTGCACGACATTTACATGCCGCTCGACCCCCCTTACCGCAGCGAAGTGCCTATTTTCAAACCCAGTGACCGCATCGGTTCCCCCGTGCTGAAAATAGACCCCGACAAGATTGTGGGTGTCGTTATGAGCAACGACTATGAAGGAGTGAAACCGTTTACCGCTCCCGATGAGACAACGATGAGAATCGGCGGAAACGTGTGTGAATTCCTCATCAGCGAGCTCCGCAGCGGACGCATTCCTTCTACATTCCTCCCCATCCAGTCAGGTGTGGGCAACGTGGCCAACGCCGTCCTTTACGGCCTTGCCGATGCCAAGGAAATCCCCGCATTCGAGATGTACACCGAGGTTATTCAGGATGCCGTCATCGACCTGATGAAGAAAGGCCGCTGCAAGTTTGGCAGCACATGCTCGCTGACCGTGTCCAACGAGGTCGAGGATGACGTTATCAACAATATCGACTTCTTCAAGGAAAAACTCGTCATCCGCCCCGCCGAAATATCCAACAACCCCGAGGTTATCCGCCGTCTTGGCGTAATCGCGATGAACACCGCCCTCGAAGCCGATATTTTCGGAAACATCAACTCAACCCATGTGACCGGCACAAAGATGATGAACGGTATCGGCGGTTCGGGCGACTTTACCCGCAATGCCTACCTGTCAATCTTCTCCTGCCCCTCGATTACAAAGGAAGGAAAGATTTCCAACATCGTCCCGATGGTATCGCATGTGGACCACACCGAGCACTCGGTCGACATCCTCGTCACCGACCAAGGTGTTGCCGATCTCCGCGGCAAAGACCCCGTTCAGCGCGCCCACGAGATTATCAACAACTGTGCCCACCCCATCTATCGCGAAACATTGCGCGACTATCTCAAGCTGGCTGCTGCCACCGGCGGGCAGACTCCCCACACGCTCCGCGCGTCGCTTGCGTTCCACACCGAGTTCCTCACCTCGGGTGACATGCGCAATGTCGACTGGTCAAAGTTTGCATAACAGGATAATTACATCATAAACAGTACCCCCCGGGACTCCCGGGGGGTACTGTTTTATAGCACGGAATCTTTCAGGCGTGTTTGTTCCGGCATTGCGATTTCTCGCGAAAAATATCAAGAGTTCTTGGCTCGGTATTCCGACGGCGAGATGCCGGTGAAGCGCTTGAACGCTGTCGAGAAGTGGGGTTGTGACGAGAATCCCACGCTGTAGGCAATCTGAGAGATGTCAACGTCGGGTTGCTTTAGCAGCTCGCATGCTTTGCGCAGACGGATATTGCGTATGAACTCGCTGGGGGTCAGACCGAAAAGTTCTTTCATCTTGCGGTTCAGATGTGCGCGGCTGAGACCCACGTCCTGACAGAGTTTTTCGACATTCAGGCTGGAGTCATCAAGGTTGTCATTGATGACTTGGACAATTTTGTCGACAAGGGCATTGTCGTTGCCTTTAAGCTCGGGAGTGTCGATTTTGCCGTCTTGCTGCTGCACTCCCGAGAATTTCCCGCGCAGACGCAGACGGTTGTCGATGAGGTTGTCGATTATGGACTGAAGCTCGGCGATACTGAACGGTTTGGCAATATATGCGTCGGCCCCTTTGTCCCATCCGGCAGTGCGGTCGGCGATTTCGTTTTTCGAGCTGAGCAGCACCACCGGTATGTGGTTTGTCTCAACATTGGTTTTCAGAGTCTTCAACAGGGTGAGGCCGTCCATTTCGGGCATCATTATGTCAGATACAACGATGTCGGTTTCCGTCTCGTTGATTGTCTGCAGGGCCTCGCGCCCGTTGGTCACGGCCGTCACGCGTCCGAAAGCCGAAAGCGCGTCGGTGATATACTCGCGGATTTCCGGGTCGTCATCGGCTACGAGGATGTGGAGCGACGTGTTGCGGCGCGGCTTTTTCGCAGGAGCCTCGGTAATGGGCGATGCCCCGCGGGGCATGACGTTGCGGGTTCCCGCAACGTCACTGTCGTCTATTTCATCCAATTCCAGATGGCTGTTGCCGATAGGGATTTTCACTGTGAAGCAGCTGCCCTGACCGTCGGGCCTGTTTGTGGCGGTAATGACGCCGTGGTGCAGCTCGACGAGTTGCTTGCACAGGTCGAGACCGATTCCGAATCCGAGCGGCGTGGTGCCGCGGTTGAATTTCCCCTGATAGAATCGGTCAAAGAGGCGGTCGACATTCTTTTCGTCAAGACCGATGCCGGTGTCGGTGACCGAGATGGCGGCATACTCTCCCATGACAGAGTCATAGCCTTCGTAGACCGAGACATCGATACGGCCGTTTTCAGGGGTGTATTTGATTGCGTTGGTGATGAGGTTTACGAGAACTTTGTCGAAGTTGTTCCGGTCAATCCACACGTTTACCTTTTCGACACTCTGCTCGGTCTCGGTAAAAGATAGTGTGATATGCTTTTCCTCGGCCTGCGCCTTGAAAATGTCCACCAGTTCTGACGCGAAACCGACAAGTTCGGTCTCGGTGCATGAAATCTTCATCTTCCCCTTGTCGATTTTCCTCATGTCGAGCAACTGGTTGATGAGCGCGAGAATGCGGTTGGCGTTACGCTGGATGAGGTTGAGGTTCTTGGTGGTTTCGGGGTCATGCTCTTTTTTCATGATGTGTTCCAGCGGACTGAGGATGAGGGTCAGCGGGGAGCGCACCTCATGGGAGATATTGATGAAGAACTTGATTTTTTCTTCAGTTACTTTCTCGTTGTTTTTGTGGCGGATAACGCGGATGACGAGCAGGATGAGCGCGCATAGCAGGATGAAATATACGACCTTTGCCGCCGGAGAGAGATACCACGGGGCCGACACATTGATGTCGACAGTTTTCAGATCGGAATACACTCCGTTTTCGGTTGCGCGTATCTCCAGCCGGTAGTTGCCGGGTTGGAAGTGGGGGAGTGTTATGATGCCGCTGCCCGGGACGGTTGAAATCCAGTCGTTCACAACGCCTTTTACGCGCCATTGGTACACGATGTTGTCAGTCTCGCGGAAATCTTTTGTGGACAGGCGCAACGCGAGAGAGTTGTCCCTGAACGACAGATGAAGCAAATCAGGGGCTGCTGCTGCATCGGGGATTATTTTGTCTCCTGACCCGTTAAGGGTGGTGTGGTTGACTTTGCTGTTGTTAAGGTATATTCCTGAAATGAATATGTCGCGCTCGGGAAGGGGCGGGTTGTTTAGCTTGGCCGGATCGAGGATAGTGACGCCTTTCTCGCCGCTGAAAAGCAGGTGTGAGTTATCGTTTGACCGGGCAGAAGAAAAATATTCGTTGTCTGACATGTCATTTCGTCCATAAAACGGAACGATGTTGAAGTTCCGGTCAACGCGATTTATACCGTTATGGGTTCCCAGCCAAGCGTTTCCCGACTGATCGAAAATGACGTTTGACACATAGTTGTCAGCCAGTCCCTCTTTTGTCGTCAGTCGCTTGTAGGAGTAGTCGTCGGGGTTTATGATAAACAGTCCGGTACTTGTCGCATCCCAGATGTTTCCTGCCGCATCCTCGGCCATAGAGAGGTGTACCCCTTTGACCATCGGCGAGTGCATGTCGCTGATGGAGACGCTTTTGCCTGTCGCGGGGTCATAGACTGTCAGGCCGCCGAACATTCCGATCCAGATTCGTCCCTTTGAGTCGCAGAATAATGACGAGGGCCATTGAAACTTGCGGTTGCCGTCATTGTCGAGAAGCCAGTCATAGCTGCCCTGTTTCGGGTCATACTTTATAACGCCTGCACCATGAATGCCGAGGTAGACGTTTCCTTGCCGGTCTTCCGAAATCCCTGATGCCAGATAGTTGCTGTTGATTTCAACGAGCTGGCGGGCATTTCCGGTGGCGGGAGAGAACTCAAACAGGCCGTGATTATCGACTCCGAGATAAAGGTTGCCTGAACGGGCCGTTATCATGGAGGTTATGCCGCCTCCGAGACGCGTGACTGACTGACGGTTGCCATACTCGTTGACCGAAATCAGTCTTCCGTCATCAAGACCGATCCAGATCCGGTCGTCTTCAGGCGAAACTGCCAGAGTGGTCTTGCCTCCCGAATAGTTGCGGATGGCTCGGGCGATATTGATGAAATTGACCGGTATTTCGCTGTGGGGCACCATAATGATGCCCTGATGAGAGCTTCCGATCCACAGGTTTCCCATCGAGTCCTCGTTGATGGTTGAAATTCGCGCGCGCGAAATGTCTATTATTGAGTTGGTGATTTCGCGGTAGGGTTTCAGCTCGGCAGAGCCTTTTTCAAGTATAAACACTCCGTTTCCGATTGTCCCTACGAGAAAATTCCCTTCACTTGTCGGGGTGGCGCAGTCAAGGACCGGGTTATAGGGCTCGGGGGATAGATATCGCGGTAAAAGAGCCGTCCTTCGAGTCCCATCGCCATGCCT
>CAMWRO010000125.1 GCA_947176615.1 uncultured Porphyromonadaceae bacterium | reverse complement strand
GCATTGGACTGCGCGAGTGCCGAGCATGACGGCATGTGTATGCGCTCATGCTACCTGACCGGCGGCGAGGAAGGCTATCAGGACGACGCGTTTCTGCAGCAGCTTGTATTCAGTATAAAGATATGAACAACCAAAAAACATTAACAAATATGGCGACAACAACTTCAAAGAAAACCGGCTACTGTAACGGCAGCGACATGCTGCTTTACATCAACGGCAAGGCCGTGGGTCACTGTACTACCCACACCACCACCATCAACAGCGAGACCAAGGACAGGGCGGTAAAACCCGAAGCGACAAAGGGCATTTCAGCGGGACTGTGGAAAAACAAGGGCGTGGTCGGCCTGAGCGTTTCAATCTCGGCCGAGGGCCTCGGGTTTTATCAGGAAACCGAGTCGGGATACAAGTCGTGTCTCGCCCTGATTGGCAAGGGGCAGAGCGTGGAGGTCAAGTGCATGGAGCGCGACAACACCAACAAGCCTTACCTCACGGGCAAGTTTGTCATCACCTCGCTTGAACGCACCGACCCCGCTCAGGACGACGCGACCTACAGCATCAACCTCGAACATGACGGGGAGGTGACTTTTGACGAATCCGCGATTACCGAAATTCCCGAAACCCAAACAGCCGGAGCATGAAACGCATCGAGATAACCGTAAACGGCACGGCATACCCCTGTAGTCCCACTATGGGGGCCATGCTGCGCTTCAAGCAGGAAACAGGCAAGGAAATCACCGAGATTGACCCCGGCAGTTTCAGCGACCTGTGCGCCTATCTGTGGTGCTGCGTGGTGTCGGCCGCCAAGCGCGAGGGCCGACCTTTCGACATGTCTCTCATGGACTTTGCCGACAGCATCAACCCCGAGGACATGGTCGAGTGGGGGCAGGCAGTCTCGCAAGGCAAGGCGGATGCCGAAGGTGGCGGCGGTGAAAAAAAAAGGGAACGCCGTTAGCCGTCTACGACCTTTTAGGCATAGCCGTCGGCTGCATCGGGATGTCGCATGACGACTTTTGCAAATGCACCTTCGGCGAGTTTGAAAGCATCTGCGAGGCTTGGCGCAGCATGAACGAGAACCGGCAGCGCGAGGCATGGGAACGTGCCCGCACGGTGGCGGCCATCTGCATCCAGCCGCATGTCAGGAAAAAAATAACCCCACGGCAGCTTTTGCCGCTGCCGTGGGATAAAGATGTCAATCCGCGAAACAACGCCCCGCAGCTCACCGCCGAGGAAAGGCAGAAACGTTTCGAGGAAATGGTAAAGACGGTTTAATTGTCATCCGAAAAATAGTCAATGAATAATCCTACAATGCCAATAAACCCCATGATAAAGGGCAAAACGCATATACAGGTAACAATGAATTTAAGCATACAATAATCAGTTTGATTTCACAAATATAGTAATTAAATAACAAACAAGCAATTAAAAATGTCGCAAAAGAGTACCATATCCATAACATTTAAACTGGATGGCGATAACGGAGGTTTCCAAAAACTTTCGGTAGATGTCGACGGACTCCGTAAGGTTATGAAGGCTGCGGTTGTTGAGGCTGAAAATTTTAAAAGCTCAATCGTCAATTTTGCGGCTTTGGCAACGGGCATTGACTCTGTTAATAAATCTTTCAGCGATTTGCAAAGCGCATTAAAAGGACTGACCGACGCACACGCCGCGCAGATTGAGGCAGAGACAAAGTTAGCCGTGAATATGCGCAACACTATGGATGCCCGCGAAGAAGACATACAGAGCATAAAGGACTTGTGCTCGGCGCAGCAACAGCTCGGTGTTATCGGCGACGAGGTCCAGCTCGCGGGGGCGCAGGAATTAGCGACATATCTAAGCGAGAAGCAGAGCTTGGAGCAGCTAATACCGGTAATGAATGATATGTTAGCGCAGCAGTACGGCTTGAACGCCTCGCAAGAGAACGCAGCGCAAATTGCTACTATGCTGGGTAAAGTCATGGACGGCCAAACCGGTGCGCTTAGTCGCTACGGCTATACTTTTGACGATACGCAAGAGCAAATTTTAAAATTCGGCACCGAAGCGCAACGCGCCGCCGTACTTTGCGACGTGGTTAGCAGTTCCGTAGGTGGCATGAACGCCGAATTAGCCAAAACCGACGACGGAAAGCAAAAGCAGCTGGAAAATACCATAGGCGATTTGAAAGAGGAATTAGGCGGCTTAGTGCAGGGTGCGATGCCTTTTGTCACTATCGCCGCTAATACCATGCTGGCGTTAGCAGGTACACTAAAATTTGTTGCCGGTGTTAGGACCGCCGTCACCGTAGTTGCCGGCTTGAATATTAAGCAAAAGGCCCTAAACGCGGTTATGTTTATGGCGACTGGTAATATGAAAAAGGCTGCGCAAGCGGCTATGATTTATTCTGCCGCAGCAAAAGGTAGCGCAGCATCGACGTTGGCGTTGAAAATTGCACTACGCGGTTTGTTAATCGCTACTGGTATCGGCATAGCGATAGCCGCTCTAACCACCATTATAGACTATTTCGTTAGTTCTACTGACGATGCAACCGAAAGCACGAATAAGTTTTTAGACGCAGAGGAACGCGCAAAACGCGAAGCCGAACAATTAGACCAGCTTCGCAAGCAGGAAGCCTCTACGCTTACTAATACACGCGCCGCACTCGAAATAAATATTAGCAAACTTAAAGAGTTTAACGGCACAAAAGAGCAGGAGAAAAAGTTAGTTAACGAAATGAATGATACCTACGGCGATACTATGGGTTATTTCAGTAGTGTAGCCGATTGGTATAATGCCCTTATATCTAATAGTGATGCCTATTGCCGACAAATGGTAATCGAGGCACGCACCCGAATGTTAGCTAACCAAATAGCCGAAAAAGAACAGGAAACGCACGATTTAATATATGACGATGCAGGAAAAAAGCGGCGTTATAGCACGGTTAGGGATGTTGAGCAATATATATCGGGGTACTATACGCCCACCAGTAGCGGCGGTGGTGGTGGCCCACAGCCTCAATACTCACAGCGTGAAATACCCGGCACGTCGGATTTAGACAAGGCTAACGCAGCTATTAGAGCAAATAACGCTGCGGTGGCTAATCTGCGTAGCCAAATGACGAGTGTAGCCGAGGAAGCCGCCCAAATAACATTTAGTGTAAGAGGTAGCAACACGCGCCCCGACGCTGGAGGTAATAAACCCGGGGCGACAACTGACAAGGCGTTCCAAGAAGGCAGCGAGGGGTGGTTGCGGGATCGCATCGAGGAGGTGAGAGTGAAATTGACCGCCGAGGCTGATATGGGGGCTTCCCAAAAGCTACAGACGGAACTTGACGAGCTTGAACGCAGATTAAAACTGCTACAGGACTACCGCCTCGGTTTCAAGGTGTCACTGGATCCCGACTATAAAAAAATAGATGAAGACGGTCGAAAGATATTTGGCAAGACAGAGGAAGAACTTAACCGCAAGCCTGTCAATGTAGATATAAAAATCCCCGAACAGGGCAACGAGGAACTTGACCAAAAGGCTGAACGGCTGAAAAAGATAAACGAAGGACTAACCATCGGAGCGGCTGCTACGGGGGCAATGGGCAGCGCAATGGGTTCTTTAAGCGGAATGGTAGACGAATCTACCGGGGCGATGCTGAACTATTGTGCCAGCTCGCTTGACTCCATATCAAAACTTATTGTTGCTATCCAAGCCGTCACAATGGCCAACGCAATGAACTCTGCCGCCCAAACCCCCATTGTCGGTTGGCTCGCCGTAGGGGCAGCAGCCGCCGCCGTCGTCGCAAGTTTCGCAAGCCTGCCAAAATTTGCCGACGGCGGTATAGTGAGCGGCCCGACCGTCGGACTTATCGGCGAGTATGCCGGAGCGTCGAATAACCCCGAAGTCGTCGCGCCACTCGACAAGCTGCGCGGAATGCTGCAACCGGCGGGTCAGCCGGTAATAGTCGGCGGGACACTCCGCGCGTCGGGGCGCGACTTGGTGTGTGTACTGGCAAACGAAACCCGGATAGCCGGTAAATCGGGTAGGAAAACAAACATAAAACTTTAACCGCTATGTATTTTTACGGAAGTTTCTTGACGCAATTGGGTGAAACGGTCACGGTGCATATCGTGACCGAGAACAGCCGCGCAAAGCAGGTAGAAATCGGCGACGAAAAAAGCGGCGTGTTTTTCACTACTAACCCGGTGGAAATCGAAAGCTGCGTAAATGACACTTTCGACCATTTGCTGCGCAGCCAAGCGACCATCAGACTGCTGACGCGCGACTTTATACCCGACTTTTTCCGCACCTCGTGTATGGACGCTGTGGTTAACATATTCAAGGGCGACAAATGTATCTTTGCCGGATTTATCGAGCCGCAGACCTATTCACAAGGCTATAACGAAGTTTACGACGAGCTGGAAATATCATGTATCGACGTACTTTCCGCGCTGCAATATTCCTCGTATCGTAACGTGGGCAGCTTCGGCGTGTCGCATAAGGCTGTCAAGGCTGCTGCCGAACAGAGGTTATTTAGCGCGATCGTCAGCGACATACTCACCGGCGCGTGCGCCTCTGTCGACATTACCGGGGCGGGCGGGGTGAAATATTACTACGACGGCAGCAAGGCACTGACCGCAAACGCTGACCGCTACGGCATATTTAAGCAGCTGGCAATATCCGAGCTTCTATTTTTGGGCGACGAAGAAAATGACGTATGGCCACAGGACAAGGTGTTAGCGTCCCTGTTAAAATACCTCAACCTGCACGTCGTACAGGACGGTTTGGAGTTTTATATCTTTTCATGGGAGAGTGTGAAAAGCACCGACGCTGTCACATGGCGCGAACTTACTACCAACGTGGCTAAAACCACGACTAAGAACCGTATTGTAATTAGCGTGGGCAATGCCGCATCTGACGACACCACTATAAGTATCGGCGAGGTTTACAACCGCATAAGCCTGTCGTGCGACCTCGCCGGTGCGGAGAACCTGATCGAGAGTCCGCTTGACACCGACGCGCTCACGTCGCCCTATACCAACAAGCAGAAATACATGACCGAGTATTCGTCGGACGGGGAAGGCATTACCGCATGGAAAGCTTTTTACGACATGCTGCACGGGCGGGTAAATGACTGGAAAGATGCCGCTATGACCGACTGGTATATACAGGTAAAAGATAACCCTTCATGGCATTTCCCACTGTCAGGAACCGGACAGGACATCGTTGCCGCTTTTTGTCGAGACAACGCCAATCAGCAGGAACTCCCCAACTATCTTGCCACAGAGTCAAGAGCCGCTGTCATTGCTATCGGCAAAGTCGAGCATGATGTCGCGCAACAGGATAATTCCCCCGTGTCAAAGGTCGACATGAAGGAGTATCTTATAGTAAGCGTCAACGGCAACGGCATTGCCAACGCCGCGCAGAAGACATACCCCAATGACGACAGCCTGAAAGCGGGCATACCATACGCTGTCTACAACGGAAGCACAAGCGGAGGGGTCTATTCTCCGGCTGATGACGACACGGTAAATTATATCGTTCTGTCGGGTAAAATCATACTTTCCCCACTGATGGGCATGACCGGTAACTATGCATCTGTCTACCGCAACGGCCCAGAAGACTTTGGCATCAATAACCCGTACCGGTATAAGACAGTGCCGAGCCGCAAGAATGGCGACGGCAGGTATTACACCCAGCGATATTACCGCGCTGAGACACCTCGGCATCAGGCTGTCGATGACAGTTCTATTACACAGGGTCTCGTTCCGTTTACCGATACCGGGGAACAGAAGTATGAGTTTAAGTACAGTGCCGCCGGAGACAAGACCGACAACGTTTCAAAAGTGGCGGTGCTGGCATGTATGTTGATTATCGGGGACAAATGCGTGGTGGAGACCGGTACCGACGGCAAGCCGTCTGATTTAAACTGGCGCCCCTATAAGACGCGTGAGCAGTGTGCGAGTGACGACGAATATTACCGGCAGAGCTTTACTATAGGCTTCAACCCGAAGATCGGCGATAAGCTGATTGGTACATCTTTTGACATCCAAAACAACATCGACCTCAGCATGGGTCTTGAGGTGGAAGGCACCGCCATACCCATCCGACGCGGTGACAAGGTGGGCGGTGCGGTAAAATTTATCATACTCGGACCGGTAAACACGGTTTGGGACGAAGTGACGAGACGACACCCGACATTTTTCCGCCACACCAAGTGGGGACTTAACTCGGTACCCTTGCTCGCCCATGTCAGCAGTATTCTTTTGGAGTCGTTTGAGATAAAGGTTTACAGCGACAACGGCCTGATTAACAACCACGACAGTAGTGACCTTATTTATGTCAGCGACACACAGGAAACGTTTGTCAACGAAAAGAACGACATAACGTTTGAGATCAACAGCGCGCTTACGGCTGAGGAGCGCAACGAACTCAATGTGCCTAACTCCATCTGCCTGTCAACACCGCTTGACGAGACAACCGGGCATGGCGTAGTGAGCATATATGACCATAATAAAAAAATACAGGCCAAACCCGAGCAAAACTATGTAGACAGTTATTACGACGAGTACCACCTTCCGCGCGTAATAATGTCTCAGAAGATAGAAGACGCGCGTGGCTTGGTCGGCTTGTTCAACCACTATTCGCATCCGGCAATGGGTTGTGTTTTTTTCGTGCAGGGGATTAGTCGTAATCTCATTGAAGGGTATGCAGAGTTGACATTAAAACAGTTGGGACAATGATAGATGTCAAGATAATAAAAAAAGTAAAGGACGCGGCTGCGCGGTCTGCGGCTAAGGGATTTGGCAGTGTCAGTATTGCCAAGGAGGCACTACACGCAGTTTTGGCCGATATGGCCGCCAAGCTCACGATGACGCGCTCACTGTGGGGGCAGCCTTTTGACGGCAGTGCGGATGTATTCGGCGACATGACCGGGGTAGGAAACCTTACCATGACGGGATTGCTGTCAGTTACCGGCGCGGCCAAAATCACCGACCTTCTGACAGCCGAAAAAGGTATCAAAATCGGCAGCGGCCTGCTCAAATGGGACGAGGCGCACAAGGCGTTTTATGTGGAGCACAGCGACGGCACGGCGGCTCATTTCTACGCGACCGGCGGTGTCACCGCCCTCGGTGTAGGAGACGGCTCGTCTTCCGGTGTCACGGGCGGTTCTGCCTATGACCGTTACGACGGAGACTGGAAGGATTTCGTGGCGGCGACGCACAACACATGGGTCGTAAGCGGGAAGTCGGGAAAAGTTCTGTACGACATCGCTCAGGCAAACGCGGGCAGTATCTCGTCGCTTGCCTCGCGAATCGCAAGCCTCGAAGGGGGCAGTGCGTTAAACGTCCAGACCACCGGCTCCGGCAACGTGGTAAGCTCCGTGACAAAGAGCGGCACCACCATAACCGTGACCAAGGGTGTCACTGCGCTGACACAGCACCAGTCCCTTGCCGCATATCTGAAGATAGACGGCAGCAACGGGACTCAGGCGGGTGTCAACGCTCTGCTCAACAAGCTGCCCGCCCCGTCTGTCGCGCCTGCCGACGGGACTTATGTCATCACGAGCGGGACGAATGACCTTGCGGGTTTTTACCGGCGTCCGGTTTCGATGATATGGGACTACATAAAGAGCAAGGCTGATTCCCAGTATGTCACTGCGCTCGGTGCATCGGGAAATTTCCTGACATGGACCAAGAACGGCGCGGTGAACAATATTACCGTCCCCTATTCAGTCGGTGCCGGGAGACTGAATGTCTCGTCAAGGACCAATGGCGACAATTGGGGGTCATACAATATCGACGGAACGAGGGTCTACGACGGCGGCACAGCCGGAGATACCGGCTACAAGACGATTCTGAGCATATCAGCCGGAGGCGCGGGTTCTCGCCACTTCCAAATCATGGCTGGGCGTGGTGACAACGCGATAATGCAGTGGAGGCCGACAAACAACAACTTTGATGGCTATCTTCCGTGGCGCACTCTACTTGACACCGTTAACTTTGCCTCCGTGCTTGATTCCCAGTATGTCAAAAAAGCCGGGGACACGATGACCGGGCCGCTCTCCGTGCAGACAATACATGGAATCAACGGACAACTGAACTTTTTTACCAATGTGGCGTACATCCGCGATTCCC
>CAMWRO010000124.1 GCA_947176615.1 uncultured Porphyromonadaceae bacterium | reverse complement strand
CAGATTGAAAAATACCGTCGCGTGTCCAATGGCGAGACCCTTTAAGGAATGGACCGGTACCGTTACTTCAACACCAACTGGTTTGACGTTCTTTACCGTGACAACGCCCCCGTCTACAAAACCAACCTCCAGATTTCGGGCGGTAACAACCGCGCGCGCTACTATGTTTCGTTCTCCTATCTCCGTCAGGAGGGTATGTGGAGCAGCGAGGGTACGTCAATCAACAAAGGCTTCAACACACAGCACGTCCTCAACCGCTGGAACCTGCGAAGCAACCTTGACATCAACGTCAACAAGTATCTGCGCGTAGGTCTCGACCTCGGCGGCCGCATCGACAACATCATGCAGCCCACGGCGTCAGTGTTCAACCTCACCACTTTCGGTGCTGTCGAGGCTGACCCGATGCACCCGGTCTATACCCCCAACGGTCAGATTTTCTCTGAATCGGGCACAGGTACCGTCAACCCCCTCCTCCAGCTCGGTGCCTCGGGACAGGAAAAGAACCGCCGCCGCCAGCTCTACTCGACTCTGACTATCGACGGCGACCTCAGCCCCATCACAAAGGGCCTCGGTGCCGAAATCGTGGTGTCGTTTGACGCTTACGACGGATACGAGTCCACTCAGACCAACTCGCTCAACGCCTACACCTATGACCTCACCAACATGAGCGTCAACCGCGTGGAGGATTTCACCTACAATCAGACCTATACTTATAGCGAGCTGACCAACCCCAGTGTCAACGAGCGCGACAACTCGTGGACCCTGAACCTGCGCGGCGGTTTCAGCTATGACCGCACATTCGGCAAGCACCATGTCGATGCCCGCGCTTTCATCCGCTCCTATCAGAAACGTCTCAACAAGGGACCCCACTCAGCCGTGTGGTACAACCTTTCGAGCGACCGTTATCTGAGCTACAACGGTATGGCGACCTACATCTTCGACCGCCGCTACATCCTCAACGGAAGCATATCCTACATGGGTTGCGACAACTTTGACCCCGACAACCGCTGGGGAACATTCTGGAGCGTAGGCGCGGGATGGGTTATCTCCAACGAGCCTTGGCTGCAGACCCACGATGTCAACCTCCTCAAGCTCCGCGCGTCTTACGGTAAGACCGGTATGAGCGACACCGGCGCAGGTCGTTATCCCTTCCAGTCGACCTATATCGCCGGAGGTGACTACAGCTTTGGTTTCAACGCCACCAACGTCCCCGGCTACCGCGAGGAAAAGGCGGGTAACCCCAACTCCAAGTGGGAAATATCCAAGATGCTCAACGTCGGCCTCGACTGGGGTTTCTGGGACAACCGCCTCTACGGTAATGTCGACGTGTGGAAAGAATGGCGCAGCAACATGCTCGTCACCCGAAGCACGATTCCCTCGATGATCGGTATCTCCTATGCACAGGACTCCTATGGCAAGGTTGAATCCAAAGGTTTCGAACTTACCATCGGCCATCAGAACAAAATCGGCAACGTCGAGTATTCAATCGAAGGCCTCCTCTCCTATAACACCAACAAAGTGACCGAGATGGACGAAGTTGAACCCTCTGTTCCTTGGCAGCGCCGCACAGGCGACCGCATCCGCCAGTATGAATCGGTACAGTCTCTCTACGAGAGTGAAAACCGTGACGCTGTCGGCGGCTGGAACGCTTACCGCTTTGTACAGTGGGCATCTGACCCCGCCCTGATTGCCACATCTCAGGCCGACGCGCAGGCTCATCCCGAAAAATACCCCTACAACACCTTCTCGGGCGGCAACCAGAAACTCGGTACCGCAGTGTTCCGCGACCTCAACGGCGACCGTCAGATCGACTCGCGCGACATGGAACCCTACGGATTCACCATCCTCCCCGACTGGACTCCCTCGGTGTCGCTGAGCGCCAAGTACATGGGATTTGACGTGCGCGTTGTCGGCACAGCCTACCTCAACCGCTCGGTATTCCTGTCGCCCTCGATGACATTCTCACAGTGGGGACACAACAACGCCACCCATGCCGTCACCGACGCTTGGGGTTACTACACCGACGATCCCGCCGACCCCCGCAACGTCAACGCCAAGTGGCCCCGCATCAGCTACACCTTCAATGCCGAGGATTCGAGCCGCGAAAACGGTTCTTATCAGAGCGACATCTGGATTCAGAACGGCGACTACTTCTCGCTGCGCAACGTCGAGGTGGGTTACTCGCTCCCCGAGCGACTCATCGCCAAGGCCTACATGACCAAGTGCCGTTTCTACTTCAGCGCCTACAACGTGGCCACTTGGAGCCACCTCCCCTCGGGCATGGACCCCGAGCGTCCTATGGGATATTGCTGGTGGTACCCCAAGACCCGTATCTTCTCATTCGGTATTAACCTCGCTTTCTAAAACTGTCTGAATCATGAAATTCAATAAATCAATAATACTGTCAGCCGCCATTCTCGGTGCCGCGTCGCTCGTCTCCTGCAGCGACTCCTATCTCGACAAGGAGGTCGACCTCACCTTGCAGGGCGACGTGGTCTTCGGCGACTATGACATGACCCGTGGCTTCCTTGCCAACTGCTACACATATCTCCCCGACGCGTTTGCCGATTACAGCGATGCCAACTCGCGCCTCAACAAGGACTGTATGACCGACAACGCAGTGTGCTACTGGCGCGGCTACACCCACTCGGTGATGGACGATGCCTATGACGCAAGCAACCACTGGTATGCCAACAACTACTGGAACACCCGCACAGCCGGTATCCGTGCCTGCAACCAGTTCATCCTCAACGCCCGCCCCTCGGTGGTCGGCAACGCCGAGCGCACCGGTGACGACAACCGCCTCTATGACCGCTTTATCGCCGAGGCACGCGTGCTCCGCGCAATCCTCCACATGGAGATGGTGCAATGGTTTGGCGACGTCCCCATCATCGGTGATGACGAGGAGGGCAAACCCATCGTGCTGACTCCCTCCATGCCGCTCCCTCCCCGCTCCAAGGCCGAGGACGTGCTGCAGTGGATTGCCGACGAGTGTGACAAATACAAGAACGACCTCCCCTTCCGTTACACCAACGAGGAGGAAAACTGGGGACGCATCAACGGTGCTGCCGCCTATGCCCTCAAGGCCCGCGCTCTCCTCTACATGGCATCCCCTCTCCACAACGAGTCGGGCGACACCGAGCGCTGGAACAATGCCGCACAGGCAGCTCTCGACTTCATCTCGGCCAACAGCAAGTGCTGGAATCCCTACCGACTCCACACCGCTCCCGGCAACGACCCCAAAGAGAACTACTATGACTGCTTTATCACCAATCCTGTCCACAACAACGAGTACATACTCTCCCGCTCGGTGTGGCGCGGACAGACTCCCATCGAGGAGTTCAACTCCCCCTGCGGATTCACAGGCCGCCGCTCGGCCACCGGCTACATGAACCCGTCGCAGAACCTCGTGGATGCCTACGAGACAATCGCAGGTCTCCCCATCGACCACAATGACAGCGGCTATGACGAGCAAAACCCCTATGCCAACCGTGACCCGCGTCTTGAACAGACAATCATCCACCACGGCACCATCTGGGGCGTGGGCGACGAGCAGCGTCCCGTCAACGTCAACAACGACGACGGCGAGGTAGGTCCCGACTATGCCCGCTCCAACGGCGGAACCTGTACCGGCTACTACCTCAAGAAATACACCACCAATATTCCTTGGGATGGCACCGTCAGCGGAACCGACAAGGCTTGCCCCATCTTCCGCTATGCCGAGATTCTTCTCAATGCAGCCGAAGCGCTCAACGAGGCCGGCAAGACCAACGATGCTTACCAGTATGTCAATCAGGTGCGCGCCCGCGTCGGCATGCCCGAGTATTCCGGCATGAGCAAGGAACAGCTCCGCGAGCGCATCCAGAACGAGCGTCGCATCGAGCTTTGCTTTGAAGACCACCGTTACTTCGACGTGCGCCGCTGGATGCTGTTCAGCCAGCCGCAAAACCAGAGCCGTGACGCCGAACAGAATCTTCCCCGATACCGCCAGCTCCGTACAATCTACGGCGTTTCAATCCGCGAGAACACAGGCATCACGTTCAACTACGGCGTGAACGAGAAATACCCCTACTTCACGTTCAACGCCCCCAAGAACTACTTCGTGCCTATTCCTCTTTCTGAAATCCGCAAGACCGGCTACACTCAGACCAAAGGCTGGGAAATGTAATTTCGTTATCAAGTCGCCGGGCCTCAGGGGCCCTCTCCCGAGACCCGCGACTTCCAACCAACAATGTCAATAAATTTATGAAAGCTAAAATATTCTTTCTCAGCACCCTCGTTGCGGCCTCATGCGCCTTTACCGCCTGCAACGACGATGACGACGTGGTGTATGCCGACGGCAACGTAGTGGCCCTCGACACCCCCGAGGCTGTAGAGACTGGTGCCACCTACCTCTCACTTTCTACTCCATTCCACATCAAAGATGATGCCCACTGGACTCGCGCCGGTTATTGCGTCGGCACGACCGAAAACCCCACTATCTACGGCAAAGTCTATGATGCCGAGGTCACTGACGGCATGGCTTTCGGCGGCACCCTCCGCGACGGCTATATCACCGCTACAATCCCTTCGCTCCGACCCAATGTCGAGTATCATGTCCGCGCCTTTGTCTCTCAATATAAAGGCTCCGTTGTCTACTCTCCCGACTTTGTAATCAAAACCGAAGTAGGCACCCTCGACGAGCAGCTCGCCGCCTACGAAGGCCCCGAATTCCGCGATGACTACTCATCGTTTGCCGGATGGGACCAGCGCGACAAGTGGAATCTCGCCAATGTCCATGACCCCTCGGTTGTAAAAGCCGATGACGGTTACTACTACATGTATCAGACCGATGCCTCCTATGGCAACGCCCACACAGCCGGCGGACACTTCCACGGACGTCGCTCCAAAGACCTCGTGAACTGGGAATACCTCGGCGGCACCATGCCTACCCTCCCCGAGTGGGTCATCCCCAAGCTCAACGAAATCCGTGAGGCTCAGGGGCTCCCCGCCGTCAACCCCGCCGCTGACGACTTCGGCTACTGGGCGCCCGTTGTCCGCAAAGCCGGCTCGACCTACCGCATGTACTACTCCATCGTCTGCCCCGGCCTCATCGGCGGCGACGGCACTTGGGGAGAACGCGCTTTCATCGGCCTGATGGAAAACGACAACCCCGCCAACAATGACGCTTGGGTCGACAAAGGATATGTCATCACCAGCTCCACCGACAAGGGCAAGGACGCTCTCGGCACTACCAACGACTGGGCCAACGCTCTCTACCGTTTCAACGCCATCGACCCCACCTATATCATCACCGACGGCGGCGAACACTGGCTCATCTACGGCTCATGGCACAGCGGTATCGCCGCTGTAAAGGTTGACCCCGCCACCGGCAAACCCGAAAACCTCGGCAACCCGTGGGACAACAACCCCGCCTACGGCACCCTCATCGCCACCCGTCAGGCCGGAAACCGCTGGCAGGCATCCGAAGGCCCCGAAATCATCTATCGCGACGGCTATTACTACATGTTCCTCGCCTACGACGCTCTCGACGTGGCCTACAACACCCGCGTCGTGCGCTCCAAGAACATCACCGGCCCCTACACGGGCATTGACGGCACCAACGTCACCGCCGGCGGCGACGCTTTCCCCGTCGTGACACACCCCTATCGCTTCGGTGATGACCACGGATGGGTAGGCATCTCCCACTGCGCAGTCTTTGACGACGGCAACGACAACTGGTTCTACGCATCTCAGGGCCGCTTCCCCGCCGGCTGGGAAGGCAACGACGCAAGCAACGCCCTCATGATGGGCCACGTCCGCTCGATTCTGTGGACCAAAGACGGATGGCCTCTCGTGATGCCCGAGCGCTACGGCAACGTTCCTCAGGTGCCTGTGACCGACGAAGAAATCATCGGTACATGGGAAATCATCGACCTCTCCTACCAGTATGCCGCACAGAAAGCCTCCTCGACCATCGTCCTCGGTAAAGACAACAAGGTTATCGACGGCATGTGGAAAGACAAGGCTTGGAAATATGACGCCAACGCCAAGATTCTGACCATCGACGGCAACGACCTCTACATCGCCCGCGAATGTGACTGGGAGTCAGACGACCGCCACGCCACAATCGTCTGCGCCGGCTACAGCGGCAAGACTACCTACTGGGGCAAAAAAATGTAAAAAAGTGAAGTCTTAATCAACGTCAATTGATAAGCGCCAGCGGCCGGGGGCCGGGAATCATTCCCGACCCCCGGCTAAATTTTATAGGTTGTTTAAAAACATGCCCCCAACCGATTTAACATTGATTAGGAACTTTATTTTTGCATTTAACCTTTTTTTATTTGTGAATTTTCAGTAAATTTGCGCTGAAATGACAGCTCGGTTGAAGTTTCTGATATTATCATTCTGTTTTTTCTGCTTCAATATATTATCGGCATCTGAAAAAACGACAATTGATTCTCTCATGAACCAATTGGATGAGGTTATAGCCAACCGACTGATATACTTGGAGAAAAAAGAAGCCCGTCTGACAGAGTTGACTGAAATATTGAATAACGCAACGACTGACCGGGCCCGTTTTGACGCGCTGACCAATCTATATGATGAGTATCATTCGTTCAATGCCGATTCAGCTTACAGCATAAGTCTGCGCCAAGAAATAATAGCGCGTAGAATCGCAAATCCGGTATTGATAGCACATGCGCGGATGCACCGTGCGAATATTCTCAGTGCCACCGGCATGTATCACGAAACACTCGAACTGATTGATTCGATAAAATTAGAAGAATTACCGCAATATTTGCATCCATATTATTTTCACATAAAGCGCACGGTATATGGGCGTCTGGCTGATTTTGCCGCTTTCGGACCAGAAAAGCAGCGGTACAGCAATCTCACAAAAATATTTCGGGACTCCATAATGGCAGCTAATGAAACCAATTCATTGGCACACAGCATCACAAAGGCTGATTGTTTCAATGTCAATGGCAACCCGCAGGCTGCTGTCGATGTATTGAACACGTTCATGAGAAATAATGATTTATCAGAGCATGAAAGAGCCATTTGCGCTTGGACACTTTCTGACGCTTATGCAAGACTTGGCAACAGAGGCAAGCAGAAAGAGCAGCTGATTATATCATCCATATCTGACTTGAAATCCTCAGTAAGAGAATATATGTCTCTCAGGCAACTGGCCCTACTGTTATATGAGGAAGGTGATCTAAATCGAGCCTATGATTTCATGACGATCGCAGTGGACGATGCGACAAAATGCAATGCGCGCCAACGTATCGTTGAACTCAATGACTCTTATCCCATGATAAACGGGATTTATGTCAATACGGTTGAAAAACAAAAAGATATACTCGAAAGAACGATATTCATCATAACCGTATTGTCTCTCGTCCTATTCGCGTTGCTGGTCTATATGCGAAAACAAATGCAAAGAATCACCAAAGCGCGCAAGGAAATCGAAGATGCCTATAATCAACTCAATAGAGTTACCGAGCAGCTTAAAACGTCAAATGACAGTCTAAGCGAGGCCAATAATGCCATTGCTGAAATATCTGAGTTGAAAGAGGTGTATATCGGCAGATATATGGACCAGTGCCTTGTTTATATTGACAAACTCGATACTTATCGCAAGTCGATTGGGAAATTATTGAATTCAAATAAAATCGATGACCTTAAAAATTTTGCGAAATCGACATCGCTGATTGATGACGAGCTTAAATTGTTTTATGAGCAATTTGACAAGACATTTCTGAGCCTTTTCCCATCCTTTGTAGAAGATTTCAACAAACTTCTGTTGCCGGAGGAAGCTATTATTCCCAAAAAGGAAGGCTCTCTTAATACGGAATTGCGAATATTTGCCCTCATCAGGCTTGGTATATCTGACAGCGACAGCATCGCAAAGTTTCTCAGGTATTCATTGACCACAATATATAACTACAGGACGAAGGTCAGAAATAAATCATTAGGAGACCGCAACAAGCTGGAAGCGGAAGTTTTGAAAATTGGCCGGTCAAGGCATGGACGGAATTCGAGTCACTCAACAACATAATCTAACATAAGAATTAGAGGTTGTTTAAAAACAAATGTGAATCCAAAGCCCGTTTACGCGAGTCGGA
>CAMWRO010000123.1 GCA_947176615.1 uncultured Porphyromonadaceae bacterium | reverse complement strand
ACCCGCGACCCCAACCTTGGCAAGGTTGTGCTCTACCAACTGAGCTATTTTCGCAATTGCGATGCAAAGGTAGAACTATTTTTGATACCTACCAAATGTTTCGTCATCTTTTAACGCATTTTAACAATTAACCACAACCCAAAACCATGCAATTTAGAGCGTTAACAGACTGATTATAAGACCAATTAATCTAATTAGACCAATTAGACTAATAATTCTGGCGCTGCAACAATTTTATGCGATTTTTGTTGCCGGGCAGCCATGTATTTAATTTGTCAAGTATCGAAATTTATTCTAATTTTGCAGCATAAAAAAGAAGGAGCACAGATGCCCATGAGCCGTCAAGAGGAAGAAAACAACAGTTTAAGGATTGATGTCGATGCAGTGTTGCAGCGGCGCGCCAGCCGTTACTATAAGTATATACCCGGAAAAGTTATCCGATGGCTTGAACGCACCATCCGCCAAGACGACCTGAACTACCTGCTGCAACACAACGGCGACCGCCAAGGTGTCGACTTCTGTCGCGGCGTTGTCAGCGACCTCGGCATAACATATGACGTCCACGGCAGTTTCCCTGCTGCGGACGACCCACGCCCCGTCATCGTGTCCAATCATCCCCTCGGCGCGCTTGACGGCCTGATTCTCTCGATGGTGGCGGCCGACGCCTACGGGCGCAACGACATTAAATTTGTTGTCAACGACCTGTTGCACGCAGTCGTCCCCCTGCGTCCGATTTTCCTGCCGGTCAACAAGCACGGCGCACAATCGCGCGAAGCATCCCGAGCCATCGACGAAGCGTTTGCCGGAGACGCGCCCATAATCATGTTTCCCGCCGGAATGGTATCCCGCCGGGGAGCCGACGGACGCATCGCCGACCTGAAATGGCACAAAATGGCGGTGCAAAAAGCGATTTCTTCGGGACGAAACATAATTCCCGTGTATTTTAGTGGGCATAATTCATCTTTTTTTTATAAATTTGCACGATTAAGAACAGTCTTAGGGCTAAAGTTCAACATTGAGATGATTTATCTCCCCCGCGAAATATTCAATAGCCGCAAGGCCCACTATGACATATATGTAGGGCCGACCATAGAAAACGACCGATTGAGAGGGGGCCGTGACGCGCAGTCACAGGCTGATGAACTCAGAGCAGCTGTATATGCCCTTGCTGACCGCGAGAAATAGTCTAATATGAATCAAAAAGTTATTGACCCTGTAGATGCCTCGCTGATTGAGCGCGAGCTGACACCCGACCGTCTGCTGCGTGACACCAACAAAGGCAACAATCAGATATATGTGCTTGACGCGCACCATTCCCCCGCTGTCATGAGGGAAATAGGCCGATTGCGCGAGATTGCGTTCCGCGCCGCCGGAGGCGGAACCGGGAAAGACTGCGACATAGACGAGTTTGACACGATGACTCCACCTTGCCGCCAGCTCATAGTGTGGGATCCCGAATCAAAACTCATCCTCGGCGGTTACCGCTACATCATCGGCAACGACATCCGCATGGATGAAAACGGCCGTCCGCGCATCGCGACGAGCCACATGTTCAACTTCTCTCCCGAGTTCATCGCCGACTACCTCCCCCACACAATCGAGCTGGGGCGGTCATTCGTGCGCCTCGAATACCAGTCGAGCCGCGCCGGGGCCAAGGCTCTTTTCGCCCTTGACAACCTGTGGGACGGACTGGGAGCACTGACGGTAATCCATCCCGAAATCAAGTATCTTTTCGGGAAGGTCACGATGTATCCCAGCTATTCGGCCGACTGCCGCAACATGATACTTTATTTCCTCCACAAGCATTTCCCCGACCGCGACCATCTCGTGTGGCCCATAAAGCCGCTCGACACGATGCCCGACACAGAAAGGCTCGCCACGGTCTTCACCGGCACGACATTCAAGGAGGATTACAAAATCCTCAACCGCGAGGTGAGAGAGTACGGAGTCAACATCCCCCCGCTCGTCAACGCCTACATGAGCCTGTCGCCGACGATGAAAATGTTTGGCACAGCCATCAACGACGAGTTTGGCGACGTCGAGGAAAGCGGCATCCTCCTTGCCATCGACGAGATTTTCGAGGAAAAGAAACAGCGACACATCGGCTCATTCCTCCCCGGAGGCTTCGTCCCCCCGACCGACGACTAATCCTGACCTAATTGTTTAACAACTCATCAACCCCCTTACAATGACAAAAGAGAGAATTCTGGTAACCGGCGGAACCGGCTACATCGGGTCCCACACCGTTGTGGAGCTTCAGAACGCGGGCTATCCCGTGGTCATCATCGACAACCTGTCAAACAGTAACCGCGACGTTATCGATGGCATCGAGCGCATCACCGGCATCCGCCCTGACTTTGTCGAAGGCGACTGCACCGACCTCCCCGTTCTTGCCAAACTCTTTACCGACTATCCCGACATCAAGGGCATCATCAACTTCGCGGCAAGCAAAGCCGTCGGAGAATCGATGCACAAGCCCATCCTCTATTACCGCAACAACCTCAACACCCTGCTCAACCTCCTCGACCTCATGGGTCCCAACGGAGTCAAGGGCATCGTATTCTCGTCGTCATGCACCGTCTACGGCGAACCTGACGAAAACCCCGTAACCGAAAAGGCTCCTATCAAAAAAGCCACTTCGCCCTACGGCAACACGAAACAGATTTCAGAAGAAATCATCACCGACGTCATCAACGCCGGCGCACCCTTCAAGAGCGTCATCCTCCGCTACTTCAACCCCGTCGGGGCACACCCCTCGGCCGAAATCGGCGAGCTCCCCAACGGTGTTCCGCAAAACCTCATCCCCTACCTCACCCAGACCGCTATCGGCATCCGCAAGGAGCTGAGCGTGTTTGGCAACGACTACAACACCCCCGACGGCTCCTGCATCCGCGACTACATCAATGTCGTAGACCTTGCCAAGGCTCACGTCATTGCAGTTGAGCGCATGCTTGAAAACAAGAGCGACAAGAAGATTGAAATCTTCAACCTCGGCACAGGCAACGGAGTTTCGGTACTGGAACTCATCCGCGTGTTTGAAGAAGCTACAGGCGTGAAAGTTCCTCACAAAATCGTAGACCGTCGTGCCGGTGACATCGAAAAGGTGTGGGCCGATCCGAAATTCGCCAACGAAGTACTCGGCTGGACCGCCGACTCCTCACTCGCCGACACCATGCGCTCGGCATGGGCATGGCAGTGCAAACTCCGCGAAAGAGGAATCATGTAAACAAATATCAAATAACAAATATCAAATAACAAATATCAAATAACAGATTCAAGATATAACAGATTCCAAATAACAAATGGAGGCATCGGTTTCGCACCAATGCCTCCATTCGTTATTTATTATTTGGAATTTGTTATTTGCTATTTGTTATTTGTTATTTGTTATTTGTTATTTGCTATTTGTCTCACCCTGCCGCAACAGCATAGCCGACCGCATAGAAAAGCATCAGCATCGCAGTGCCGCCGAGCAACGGATTGAGAGCCTTGCCCGTCAGCGAGCGCAGACGGCTGTACAGGAAAACATGGGACAGCAGGTAAAGCAACGGCACAATCCATGCCTGAGGCGCAAGAAGAATCCACTCGGGCCACGTCAGCACTACCGCCAGAATCCCGTTGACAAGATAGACTGCCGCCACTGCATTGCGCCCCAGCTTTACCGCCAGCGTGCGCTTCCCCACCGCCGCGTCATCATCAGCGTCACGGTAATTGTTGACAATAAGCACATTGGCCCCCATCAGACCGACTCCGACCGACGCGGCGACCACCGCGGCCGACATTACACCGGTTTCGAGATAATAGGTCAGCGTGACAGGTATTATTCCGAAAAAGAAGACGACAGCGACCTCGCCGAGACCGTTGCGCGAAAACGGATAAGGCCCAGCGCTGTAAGCGATTACCGCCAATGCCGTCAGCACCCCGACGACATACATCCACCACTGTCCGTAGAAAGCCACGAGGACACATCCGGTGACACACGCCGTACCGAGAGTTGCAAATGTCGCTGCCTTCATCGCGCCGGGCGTAATATCGCCCTCGGTCACGCCGCGCCGCGGCCCGTCGCGCCCGGCACGGTCGAGTCCGGCCTTGAAATCATAATACTCGTTGGCAAAATTGGACGCAATCTGCGCCAGCAGCGCGAAAAGAAAACACAACAGGGCCGGGACCGCCTTGAAACCGCCGTCGGCAACCGCCATAGCGACACCAAACAGCACCCCCGCCAGCGACACCGGCAGCGTCCGCAGCCTCATCGCCTCAACCCAGCATTTCATTTTACTCATAACAACATTACTTTATCGTGCTGCAAAATTACAGTAATTTCTTAAACTGACGGGATTTTTAAGCGTTTTTTAGGGTCATAGTCTTGCACATCGGCGCGGGATTTCGTATCTTTGTGGCGCTCAATCAGAGAAAGAGCTACATTATTTCTGACACAACAATCAATTCTATACTTATTTATAGTAACAATTATGAAAATCGAAAAAATCATTGGTCGTGAAGTCCTCGATTCACGAGGCAACCCCACTGTTGAAGTTGACGTAATCCTTGAATCAGGTGCCCGTGGCCGCGCATCTGTTCCCTCAGGCGCATCTACCGGCGAAAACGAAGCTCTCGAGCTCCGTGACGGTGACAAGAACCGCTACATGGGCAAGGGCGTGACCAAGGCTGTCGCTAACGTTAACGGCCCCATCGCTGAAGCCCTCGTAGGCATGAGCGCGCTCGACCAGATCAAGATTGACGAGACCATGCTTGCTCTCGACGGTACCGACACCAAGTCTAACCTCGGCGCAAACGCCATCCTCGGTGTTTCTCTCGCCGTTGCCAAGGCTGCTGCCGACTACCTCGACCTGCCCCTCTACAAATACATCGGCGGCTGCAACTCTTACGTTCTCCCCGTCCCGATGATGAACATCATCAATGGCGGCGCTCACTCTGACGCCCCCATCTGCTTCCAAGAATTTATGATCCGTCCCATCGGCGCATGCTGCTTCAAAGAAGGCATCCGCATGGGCACCGAGGTGTTCCACAACCTCAAGAAAGTGCTCCACGACCGCGGCCTCTCTACCGCAGTAGGTGACGAAGGTGGTTTCGCTCCCACTCTCGACGGCACTGAAGACGCTCTCAACGTCATCATCAAGGCTATCGAACTCGCCGGCTATGTTCCCGGCAAGGACGTTACAATCGGTCTTGACTGCGCTTCTTCAGAGTTCTACAAGGACGGTCTCTATGACTACACTTGGAAACAGGGTCCCGACGCTCCCAAGTACACTTCGCAGCAGCAGGCTGAATACCTCAAGACCCTCGTTGAGAAATACCCCATCGACTCTATCGAGGACGGTATGGACCAGAACGACTGGGAAGGCTGGAAGATTCTCACCGACCTCATCGGCAACCGCTGCCAGCTCGTTGGTGACGACCTTTTCGTAACCAACGTAAAATACCTCGAAAAAGGTATCGAACTCGGCTGCGCCAACTCTATCCTCGTTAAGGTTAACCAGATCGGTTCACTCACCGAAACCCTCCGCGCAGTAGAACTCGCTCAGCGCAACGGTTACACCGCAGTTATCTCGCACCGCTCGGGCGAAACTGAAGATGCCACTATCGCTGACATCGCTGTTGCTACCAACGCCGGACAGATCAAGACCGGTTCTGCAAGCCGTTCTGACCGTATGGCCAAGTACAACCAGCTCCTCCGCATTCAGGAAGAACTCGGTGCCGCTGCCCAGTATGGCTATGGCAAAAAGACCAAAATGCCTCAGGCTTAATCAGCCGGCTTTTAGCCTTTAATAATAAAAAATCTGCAACCGTTCAGGCGGTTGCAGATTTTTTTATTTATGTGTATCTTTGCCACATGAAATCCGACATCACCATAGTCATCCCTGTTTTCAACCGTGCCCACACGCTGCCGCGCACACTCGCGTCGGTCGAAAGGCAGATTATGCTGCCCGACGAGGTCATCCTTGTCGACAACAATTCCGCCGACTCGTCGATGGAGGTTATGACCGCGTGGCGCGAAAAGATGGCACAGGGCGGCTTAAAGGTAACCGTCACTTCCGAGACTACTCCCGGTGCAGCTGCAGCCCGCAACAAGGGTCTGTCGCTTGTCACGACAAAATATGTGATGTTTTTCGACTCTGACGACGAGATGCTGCCATGTCATGTCAAGGATTTCGCCGAGACCCTTGCCGCCAATCCCGCTGCCGAAATCGCCGGACGCGACATCGAGATGCGGTTGCTTGACGGCTCGTCAAAGAGAGGATATTTCCGCGCCCGTGACGCGATGTTTCACCACATCTTCCGCGGAACCATGTCGACTCAGCGAGTTGTCGTCACGACCGAGCTGGTCAGGCGCGTCGGAGGATGGGACGCATCTTTGCGGCAGTGGGATGATTACGAGCTTGGCATCCGCTACCTTCTCGCCGAGCCAGTCATAACAGAGCTCCCGGGCCCACCGTCGGTAATCACCTATTCCCAAGCCGAATCCCTCACCGGCACCGACCACACCTCGGCCGCCGGACGATGGGAAAAGGCGCTCGACACATGCCGCGGCAACATCATCCGTGCCGGCCGCACCGAATTGCTCCCGTGGCTCGACACCCGTTATGCCATTCTCGCCGCCCACTATTATAACGAAGGCTCCCGCCGGCTGGCCCTGTCGCTGCTCGAAAAGACACTTTCACGCACACCCCACCCCCGGCGCATCGCCATGCTTTATCACCACAACCGCATTTTCCACCGCCTGACATGGGTCGCCGCCCGCATCCTTTTCCCTTGGTAGTTAGGAGAATTTTCACTATCTTTGTGGAAAAGTACGGAAATGGATATTGACAACATCCGATGGATACAGCGATATGACAATTTTTGCCGCGCCCTGAGCCGCCTCGGAGCCGCTGTCGATGCGTTCAAAAATCTTCATCCCGATATTCAGATTCTTGAAGAAGCTATCACGGAAATGATGGTACAAAGATTTGAATACACGCAGGAGCTCGCATGGAAAGTCATGAAGGACTACATCGAATATATCGGCCACAGCAACAATGTCATGGGGTCTCGCGGCGCATTCAAAGAGGCACTTCAACTCGGTCTCATTTCCGATTCAAGATGGATGGATACAATCGAGATTAGAAACCTGTCAGTCCACACCTATGACGAAAACAAAATTCTGAAAGCGGCCACGCTTATTGCCGAAGTTTATTATCCGTTGTTTGTGGAGTTTAAAATTAAAATGGAGGAATATATCTGATGATGTACGGGTTAAAAGAGGAAGAATCAGCATGGCTCATAAAACTGTTCAAGACTATCGACAATCTTGAACAAGTAATCCTTTTCGGGTCACGGGCAACCGGGACTCATCGACCGACATCGGATGTGGATATTGCACTCGTCGGCAACGCTTTGACCGACAAAGACCTTAACCGCCTCGACCGTCTCATTGACAGTCTCCTGTTTCCTTACAAATTTGATATTCTCCTATTCCACGAGATAAACAACCCACGCCTTTCCGATGCTATAAAAAGCAGTGGTATCGTCATTTACAATCGTGACAATGCCGTCACGGAAGATAAAACACGACATATCCCACGGCTCTATCTCGTCCCCTCGGCCATGAGCGACGCGCCTGTCACCGATGTCATTCCGCAACGAAACATCGAAATCGTGCGCAATATCAAGCATTTCGTGGTTGAAAACATCCGCTCGGCACGACGTTTTCTGAAACGGTGTGACCGGTCAATCAATATCGACGAGCTTTCTTTCACCGTCCTCGACGAGCATACTGCCGCAGCTGACGTGCCACCGATGCTTGCGCCGATGGAGCAGGGCCATTCCATCGCCGTCATCTCCGAGGCGGGATGCCCGGCCATAGCCGACCCCGGAGCCGACTTGGTAGCCGCCGCGCAGTCACGCGGATATGAAGTGATCCCCCTCGTAGGCCCGTCGAGCATACTGCTGGCCTTGATGGGGTCAGGGTTCAACGGACAGACTTTCGCTTTCAACGGGTATCTCCCAATCGACGCAGGAGCGCGCACGGCCAAATTCAAGGAGATGGAGCGCCGCATCTCGCGTGAGCGTCAGACCCAGATTTTCATCGAGACACCCTACCGCAACAACCGCCTCATCGCCGAGC
>CAMWRO010000122.1 GCA_947176615.1 uncultured Porphyromonadaceae bacterium | reverse complement strand
TCTTCGTCGTCCTCGTTGTCGATGTCTGCAAAGTCGCTTTCGGCACTTGAACGGCCGCCCAGCTTTTCGTCGTCCTTAAACTTCATAATGTTGTTGAGGCCGCACGCTACGCCGCGATTTCCGTTTGTGTCGTAGGGGTAGAAAGTGACCGACACGATGGCCCAAACGCCGCTGTAGATTTCTTCCTCGTCAACGATAGGCGATTTATCGCGGTTAACGATACCGGGGCGCGTATTGCTTTTGGCATTGACATATAGCATACCTGCATATACTTCGTCGTCTTTGTCGTCGCCGTCGCGTAACGGCATATCCAGCTTTTTAGGCTCTTTGCCGCCCCATTTCGATACGATACCGGAAGCCTTAGCCGCTGCGATTGCCTTTTTGATCGCGTCGATGGTTTCCTTTTCAGTGGCCGGGATAAGTACGTTAGTCATGTACTTGGCGTTCTTGTCGTCGCCGTCGGGGTTGTATTTGCTAAATACATGGGTGTAGCTAAGACGGCAGGGGCCGAAAACTACTTTGTTCTCTGTTACTTTTGGGGTAATCATACAGTTTGATGTTAATTAAATTGGTTATACTTCGATGTCGTTAAAATCGTCCGCTGCGGCGTTGTACGCCGGGCGTTTGTCGTCGGCTGTGGTTAGCGTCGGTTTGCCCTGCGGCTTGGTGATGTAGTCGGCGCACATGGCGGCCAAACGCTTTTTGCCTACCAGCTTTTCAAGGTCGCCGATACCGCACAAAACGGCTGGCTTCATGTACTCGCTTTCGTCGTAGCCCTCTTTGGATAGTAGGGCGATAACTGCTTTGTTGTCGGTGATTTTGCGGTTACTGCGTCCCTCGACTAACTTATAGCCGGGATATTGCACACCGGCTAACGCTTGTTGTAGTGCGTAGTCCTCCATACTCGACACCCACGATTTTATGATAGCCAGCCACGGCAGGATGTCGGCGGCCATTTTCTTAGGGGTGAGTAATCCGGGGTCGGGGTTGTCATGGGCGACGGCGGTACACTTTTCTGCCAGTGCTTTGCATCCGCATTTTACTTTGCAGAATTGGCACCACTCGCCGGGGTTCTGCTTGCCGTTGTCGCTAAATGCTTCTACGGCTTTGGGGCGCAGTTCCTCGTCGGCCCATTTCAGTAGGTCAGCAACCGACATTTCAAACTCGCTAAGGTTGTCTATACGCGGCTGTACGATAGTCATGCGCACGCGGTCTATGCGGTACTCAAAACTATGTTTGAGGTATGCGCCCAGTGCGTAGATTTTCATCTGCTCGTTATCGACAGCCGACACGCGCACGCCTTTGCCATACTTAAAGTCGATTACTTCCATAAGGCCGTCGGCGATAATGGTAGCGTCCGACGTGCCAAACGCTTCCGGCACATACTCGGAAAAGTCTAACCGGGTTTCGATTAGTAGCTGCGCGTCCTTAGTTACCTGTCGGGCGGCGTTGAACTTTTCCAGTACGATAGTTTTGTAGGTATCGGTGTACTCGTCCATCTCGCCGGTGTGATACTGTGCGTTTAACTGCGCTATTTCCTTATCCTCTCCGGCGGTGTCAAGTCCGAAAAACGATTTTAATTTTTTGGCACAGTAGGCGTGCGCTAACGTACCCTCTTGGGCGTAGCTGCTATCGTTGTCGGGCGCGGTCGCCTCCAGCCGTGGCGCGGCGGTGCAATTCATCCACCTGTGAGCCGCCGACGGCGATAATAATGCGTGTTGTCCGGGCATAACTTAGTTATTTAGAAGGGTGCTGGGGAGGGTGCTATAAAGCCGTTTTCGTCGATAATGAGCGCGTCGCACTCGGCGGCGAAAGCAGCTATCTTTTCGGCAGGTAGCGCACTGGGTTTGTCGGCACCCAGCACGGCGGCTATCTGCTTAAACTGGCTGGTTAGTTGCTTGTGATACTTTTTGTACGCCTCGCTTTCGGTATTTTCCTTGTAGTCCTCGCCCTCAAAACGCTGCCGGGTGCGGTGCATTATTTCGCGGATCATCTCGCCATGACTCTTTCCGTCCTGCTGCGCTGAAGACGCAACGGCGGGTTTAGACTCGGTCATCTGTTCGCATACTTCCTCGGCGGCTACCACCGGGGCGGCAGCTTCGGGCGTTTTTGCGCTTACCGAAACCTCGATACTCGACTCCCGGCGTGTCTGCGCGCCTATCTCCTTGGTGACGGCTTTTTCGATACGTCTGCCGAGGTTCGGCAGCTTGTCCTCCAGCAGGGCAAAAAGCCTGTCTGACAGTGTGAGTGTTACTTGTAGTTCCATGTTCTCGTTATGTTTAAATGGTTTTGTTTCTCCTGCAATATGCCTGTGCACGGTCGTTAAGTTCGTCGGTAGTGGCTACCGGATTGCTCATTAACCATGCCTCTAATTCGGCGCGCTTGAAAAAGCAATTTTTGCCATTTGGCTTATAATGCGGTATCTTTTTATCCGAAGTAAGTTTGTATAAACTGTTTTTTTTCAACCCGGTATATTGGGCGGCTTCGTCTAAGGTCAAAACCTCTTTGTGGCAGATTGCGACTACATTACCTATGGCTAAAGCCAGTTTGTCTAATTCGTCCTGTGTCATGGCTGGGCGTTTTTAGTTAGGGTTAGCCGGTTGTTAGCATAATCCGATACCGCGCTGAACTTGCAGCGCAGCGAGTTTTGCAGACGGTACGCTATCGCCTTACCGCTGTTTATCGCGTCCGCGTCCGGTAGGTCAAATGTGATAGTTTGCCCTATCTCCATTTTGCGCAGTGCTTCGCTTGTTACTTTTTTCTTTTCCACAATAATCTTATTTTGTTTGTTATTCTTTTGGCGGAAAAGAAAAACTGTCGTATATTTGCGATTGATGATATATGTAAGGTCTGGCAAATTGTCCGACAGCCTTTCTTATGTCCGTTTGTTTGTTATTTCGATGCAAAGATATGTCGTAATTTCGACACCAGCAATAATATCTGTCGAAATTACGACATATTAACTTGCTTTAACACTCGTTCTATCATGATCAAAACCATTAACAGGGACATAAACAGCAGAATTAAAGCTATTTGTGATGAGGTATATGATGGCAATTTATCACGAATGGCCAAAGCTACCTACATCAGTAGAACCACGCTAATTAGCATTATAGGGGAACAACAATCATCCCCCGGTTATGATGTTTTGCGTAAAATAGTCGAAATTCCGACAGTAGATATAAACGAAACATGGTTATTGACTGGTGAAGGCGGAATGTTTGTTGAAAAAGTCTTACCCGAGAAAAGCTACACCGAGGGGGTGCCATATTATGATGTTGACTTTAAACTCGGTTTCGATGAGTTGATACATCCCGGCGCGCCTAACCCCGAGTACCTCATCCGGATGCCCGGATACGAAAAGGCCACAATGTGGTGCAACGCCTCGGGTGATTCCATGTCCCCCGAGATAAATAATGGTGACATCATCGCCTTGCAGCGTGTCGAGGACTTTTCTTTCCTGCCGTTTGGTGATGTTTACGGTTTCATCACTACCAACGGCATGCGCACCATCAAGCGTCTCGGCCGCAGCGACCGCGACGGCTATTACCGTCTTATCCCCACTAACAAGGAATACGACGAGCAAGATATACCAGTTAATAAAATCGCCCTTGTCTACCGAGTCATGGGCACAATGAAGGCTTTTTAAAACTTAACCAATATTGCAATGGGATTTTTTGATATATTTATTCGCCGCGACTCTGATAACGACATGGATGATCGCGAAATGTATGATGGCAAATGTGACGATGAGGACGAGTTGGACGACGAGGACGAGTTGGACGATGAGGAGGATAATCAGCCTCAAAAAAAGACTCGTGTAGCAGATAACCACATTCTTGAGGCCCCACGGCGACGCGGCATGAACAATGATACCCGCGATGATTTTGTTGCTATTGATTTTGAGACTATGACCCCATTGAGGACATCTGCCTGCGCGTTAGGTATGGTTAAAGTGCTTGATGGCGAAATTGTGCAGCAATATTATACTCTGATCAATCCCATACGGGATGAATATACCGACCGGCAGCCAAACCGGCTCATACACGGCATATCTCTTGAGATGGCTGAAAAAGCCAATACATTTGAAGAATTGTTTGAGGGTATAAAGCAGTTTATTGGTGGATATAAAATTGTCTGCCATAATAAAGGTGCTGACATTTCAATGTTTGAAAGTCTAATGGAGTATTATGGTTTGACTGGCATTGACACCTCGGATGTTTTTTGTACCTATGCAGCTACCGGGAAATCGCTGTCGGAATGCTGTAAGGATTATGGCATCCCTGAAACCAATCATCACAATGCTTTATGGGATGCTGCTGCCTGCGCCCGTATTTACCTTGAATTAATAGGCAAGCCTCTTATTAATTTAGGTGGGGGCAGTAAATTCGGCGGCTCTCGCGGTTCTAAAGGATCAAAGGATATAAATAAAACACATCGGGGGCGGTTGGATGAGTCTCAGATAGAAAACAAGAATACCGCCTTTTGGGGCAAAACAGTTGTTATAACAGGTACATTTGATAGTTATCCTGTGCGGGACAGCCTCGCCGAAAAGCTACAGTCACTTGGCGCAAAAGTCACAAGCTCTATATCTAAGAAAACTAATATTGTCTTGGTAGGGCAAGGCGCGGGACCAAAGAAAATTGAAAAAATCAGGGAGCTTCAGGAGCAGGGGTATGACATAAGTATAATGCGGGAACACCAATTAAATGCTGAACTCGCCGGAATATAAACCAATTTAGGCTCATCCGCTTCATCTCGAAGTGTTTGAGCCTATTTATTTCACCGCTCGATGGGGATTGGCAAAAGTGGCAAGTCGGTTTTGTAGTTACAATTCCAGTTCGGGCAAACTGTTTATTGCGGCTTCTTTGAGGCTATCCACGGCGCGTGTGTACTTCTCGGTGTGCCTCAGGTCGCTGTGTCCCAGCAGACTCGCCACGGTCTTTATATTCGCCCCGTTGCTGAGTATGTTCGTGGCAAACGAGTGGCGGGCACAGTGCCACGTTATGTGCTTGTCGATACCGGCGCGCCTGACCCAGTGCCGCAACGCCTTCAGGCACATCGTGTGCGAGGGCAGCGGGAATATGAGCGCGCCGCGTTCCCCCGTGCCGACAAGCCTCAACAGGCCGTCGTTTAACGGTATGACCACGCCGCTGGCGCTGCTGTGCCCCTTTGTCTTGTTCTGTTCAAACCTGAGCACGCGGTTCGCGTAGTCGACGTTGGCAAACGTCAGATCCTTGACATCGCACCAGCGCAGACCGCAGTAAAGGCAGAAAATAAAAGCGCGGCGTATGTTCGGGTTCTCTCGTTCCACCGGTGTCGCGATAAGCGTCCTTATCTCGTCAAGGCTTAAAATATCCTTGGTCAGCTTGTTTTTGTCTATCTTTATCGATACACCGTGGCAAGGGTTTTTCCGTATAACGTCAGCGTCAACAGCGGCCTTGATGACCTTTTTAAATCTGGCATAAAGAGTATGTGGTGTTTCTCCGTTGAACCGGTGTTGCAGAAAATCGGT
Source organism: uncultured Porphyromonadaceae bacterium (assembly GCA_947176615.1). GTDB lineage: Bacteria > Bacteroidota > Bacteroidia > Bacteroidales > Muribaculaceae > Duncaniella. The sequence continues at coordinate 2,703 of CAMWRO010000122.1, read as the reverse complement.
AAAAGCCTGTACCATTTCTTTTGTAAGCTGATCCGGCCTCATGGTCGTGGCGAGATGACTATATTTATTTGATCCCGACAAATATTCGACAAATAACTCATGCGCGCGTCTCAATTTATTCTTGTCGCTTTTGGTATATGACTCCACAAAGTCATCATACCATGTGTGCAAATTGATGACTCTGTCCTTTTTGAGCCGGTAACCCTCGGCGCGCTCTAATAGTTCCTGACCTCTCTCAAACCGTATGCGCTTGGCTATCTCTAACGTTTCCTTGTTGTGCAGGCGTTCCAACGGCGTACGCGGTGCCTGCCACAGATACAGGCCCAACCGCTCCGTGCTCCGATTGACTTTCTTATAAGTCTTTCCGTTTTTGCTTTCGGCCACCTCATAGCCTAAGTAAAATTCTAAATATAGGCTATCGCGGCCGTCGCTAAGTGACTGCCCCATTAGTTTAGGATTGTCGCCGGTGTTTCCCTCGATCAGATAGGTATTATTACCTCGATAGTTTTTCTTTGCCATAGGGTTTATTTTCCTTTGTTTTCTTTTGTTTGCAAAGATACAAAATAAATCCCGACAACAAGCAACCAATAAGCAACCAATAAGCAACTTTCAACAAAACAAATGAAAACAAAGGAAAATAAAGAATACGCTAAAATCACCTAAGCCACTGGTTTAATGTCATTTATTTGCATTTATTTTCCTTTGTTTTTCTCTCAAAATAACGGGTTCGAGTCCCACTCGCGGCTCAAATAAAACAGATTGAAAATCAGCTGATTACATCAATTGGTTTTCAATCTGTGTTATATAACATAGCCAAAATCCTTGCCAAATTGAAAGTTTTTGCCCAAATTTGAGCCGAAAAACGATACAAAAAAGCCCGGGCAGGCACATATAACGATAAATATAATCAGTAATGCCCAAAGAACTATTCCTATCATAACTTTACTTTTTAGAGAGACTGCTAATTTACAATTTTTTTTTGACAATTCGTTTATTGCCGCCAATACGGGGACATCGTTTTACCGATTGATCTTTTTTATCCCACGGCAGCGACCAAAGCTGCCGTGGGATTATTATCCCGGGACATGCGCCGGAAGTATCGCAATGTTCAGAGACACATTTCAATTATCGCCAAGAGCTATTTAAGCGATTTTAAAATCAGACTGTTAGCTTTGTCTACGACCGACGTGTCAAGGCTGGCAAGATAGATTTGAGTTGTGGTCTCACTATCATGCCCCATTCCCTCGCTGATTACTGACAGCGGAACCCCCTTGGCTTTGGCCGCCGACGCCCAGCTATGGCGGGCCACATAGAGAGTAAGCGGGATTGTGACACCGACCATCACGGCTATGTTTTTGAGATTGTGGTTGATATTATAGCCGACGTTGCGGTAAGTGCATCGCTCATTTGTGCCGGGATTACGGATTATCGGCAGCAAGTAACCGCTTTCGTTCTCAGGGTACTTGTCGAGGATTATCTGCATCTCCTTTGTCCATTCGATTATAAGTTGCTGCCCGGTCTTGCGGCGGCGATATGCGACGTAGCCGTTTTTGAGATCCGACTTTTTCAGAAACGCCATGTCGACGAAACTCATTCCCCTGAGGTAAAAACTCATAAGAAACATATCCCGGGCAAAGTCAAGCGAAGGGGCCGGCGACAAATCCAGCACCTTGATCTTCTTGATGACCGACAGAGGCAATGCCCGTTTGACGGTCTTGTCAACTCCGGTATAGACCTTTCGGAACGGATTGCGGTTCTCAATGATTTCATCCTCGACCGCACGGTTATAGACCGCACGAAGAATTCTGGTATAAAACGATATGGTATTGGGCACAACACCACGCTTGCGTTGCCATGCCTCATAAGCCTCCATTATTTCCGATGTCAGACAGTCGAGCATTATATCCTTGCCCTGACGGAACTTCCTGAAACTATTCAGAGTAGACTTGTAGGTCTCCGACGTCCTGACCTTACCGTTCTGCCTGAGTTTCGCGATTATACTTGCCATAAAATTGAACACAGAATACTCATGTGAGTAGAGATTGAACTCGTCGACAACATCGTCGACGGTATAACCCAGACCGTTGGCATCCAGCTTTCGGTCAATCTTCGTCAGCCGCTCGACATCCCGGCGGATGCGCTCACGGATTGAAAGAATGAATGATTTGCGCTCCCCCTTCTGAAATGTCGTTACCGTTGAACGACTTTCATCCCATTCAGCAGGAAACACCTTGTAGTCCGAAAGGAGCTGCCTCACCTTACGTTCATGGATAATCTGATAATAGATTGTACCCTCGAGGTCTGCGACAGTCGAGGAACGGAACTTTACTTTTATCGAAGCCATTGATATTAATAATTAAAATATGTGAGTGTCCGAAATTATTTAAGAAGGTGCTTCATAACTACGAATACCGAATTGATGACAAAAAATTATCGCTCAACATCAATTTGGCCCGGCACCTTACCTTAGTCGCAACTTCCGTCACCACACAGGGCCTCACACGCTGAATATCAGGCCATAATTTGACTCAAAACATTCAGTAACAAACTACCTCCACCCTTTTTGAAAGAAGAAACAACCGATAAAATTGGTAAAATTTAAGATTTTGCTAAAAAAACTTTCCCAAAAAATTTGTCAAATCAAAAATAATGCCTACCTTTGCATCGTCAAAATAACAATGCCTTGTGGTGTAATGGTAGCAC
>CAMWRO010000121.1 GCA_947176615.1 uncultured Porphyromonadaceae bacterium | reverse complement strand
ATTCTAAGCGGCATATTTTTTAAATAGATGGAGTCCCCCCATTTCAATGGTTCCATCATTATCTTGTCCGTACTTGCTGATGATACATTCGTGTCTTCCCTCCACAAGTCACGCCAATCTTCAAAATTCTCTATCGCTCCGGCTTCCTTCCATTCTTTCCAGTTTTTCACATCGTTCCATAACCATTTTTCAGACCTTAAACTAATCTCCTTCAATCGGTTTATGGTATAGTCCGACTTGAAAAAGTGGAGAGTATCAACACTCCCGGTGTAGATGTCATACTCCCTGTCCTTATACAAGCTCGGGCGATTAATTAAAATGGAATCCGTTAACAATGTAGAATCATTGAGTATAAACAATTTCCCACTATACATATCCCACTGTTTTGGCCAATAATAGGAATGATAGGTGTTAAATAAAATAGTATCCTGATTTATTGTATATAATCCCGATCCTCTGCTACCGTAGGTGTTTTTATCTCCGAAAAAATAACGGAGACCGTCGTTTGAACCTAGATAATAACCATCAGTTCTCAATAAAGGATGAGAGACATTCCCCGGATCGTCCCATCTGACTGTCGCCACACGTTTCATCAACCCCGAGTTTCCATAACACGAGGTAACGAGCAAAGTACACAATATTGATAAAAATATAAATAGCTGTTTCATGAAAAGTAGTTAAAATTAATATCCAAATGGTGTAAATGGGTTATATCTGCCATAGTGGAAATATCCCCCGGTATACATCTTCTCATAATTCAAGAAATAATGGGTAGCAGCGAATTTTACATTTTTGTGAATTAAATTTTGCGTTATATTTTGAACCGATTTATGGCTGAAACCTGCGCGAATAACAGTATTACCCGTTCGATATCCAACCCATGCAGGCGCAAAATAGACACGCCCATCTAACCATGCCCCATTCCCATTTTTGTTCTTTCCGATCGGGGAATCAGCCTCCTTTTCGTAAAATACTTTTTCACCGGGTTTGGCACTTAATTCACTAGCATTCCTGCCCCAATTAGTACTAACAAAAGAACCTATGGAAAATTGCGCTACCGAAAAGTCGATGAAATTGGTTCTCCATCGATCCTCTCGATCTCCTAAACAATCATTGCTAAAATTAATGGAGGCCTTATAGGGGAAGTATAATGAAAGTGTGCCCAATGTCTGAGAACCAGCCAATTCTCCATGAAAATCACCACTACTGTAAGTCGTTCTGCCATAGCCAGCACCCCATTGACCATATTTAACTGATGAAGACCAACCGTAATAATTAGTTCCAGCTCCAAATCCAGCCATCGCTTTGAATTTGCCCTCACTGTATTGAATACCAACACCTAATCCAGCACAGATGCCTCCCGACCCGAAGGAAAACAACATGGAACCACCTACAGCAAGATGAGAATTAATTGGTATTGTCGTAGATGGTGAAATTATTGAGGCGGTTGTAGCGGCTGCATATTTTCCAACTGCACCCCAATTTATTTTTGACTTAGAGGTATGTGACAAAAAAGAGTCCGCGCCACAAAGGTTAGCACTTAACCATGTCGTTACACCTCCAATCAATCCCGACTGAATAGAACTCCATCCCCAATTGCCCGAGGAGATGGCATTGGAGAGATAACCGGTAACGAAACCGATTGCGCCAAATATTAAATCATCGACTCCCCACCATTCGCCGTTAGGGTCAGTATATCGTAACGGATTATTAAGACAATAGGTGTAACGGTTGAAACTTTGAGCATCATCGGGGAGTTGCACATAATTGTCAGGACTGATAAAACGTCCTATTATAGGATCATAAACACGACCGTCCATGTGAATGAGGTCAAATTCCGATATCATGTGATGTCCACAGTAACCGCGCATCATGGGGAGGCCATTTTGCAAAACTTTCTGCTTGCCCCAAGCATCATACGTCGCCTCAAAAGCCGGTATGCCGGAAATTTCGGTAACACCCCAAATACTACCGAGATTGTCGGATGACAGGTATAGAATGTCACTCTCATCCGATTCTTTGTCAAAATCTTTAACCAATACGGCCATACCGTCGATATAGCAAAATTGCAACCTCTTATTGCCTCGCACGACTACTTCATAATCATCGGTAGTCAGAACTTGGTAACATTTTTTTGAATTTGGATCTTGGTACTGCGTAAAGGCAAGTGTCATGTCGGGCCAATATTCAAATACCTGCCACCGGGCATTGGGCGATGTCGGTAAAACAGACATTACCGATGCCTCCTCGGCATCCTCTGCTATTGCCATACACTCCGCAACATCTTCTGCTGAGAATAGAAGATTTTCTGTTGTGTCAACATTATCTATAGCCATTGCTTGAACAACATGCTGCTCAGCGGAATGGACATCGACAATTGTCATGATTTTGCCAAAAGCATTATAGCTATAATCATAGCGGCCTGTTATAATACTGTCAGTGTTTTCGACAGAACTCACTCTGTTTTCTAAGGAATAGGTAAATCGTCCTAACCCGGTTTTGGAGGCGACATTGCCATTTGGGGTAAACGATGTTACGTTATGATTGCCTGTAGATGTATGAGATTCACGGAGCCTGTTAAAATCGTCATACCCAAAAGACTCGTCAAGCGCGACACTTCCGTTTCGCGTATAGACCCGTCGGGTTATATCATTATGAACATTGACATCATAAAACCAGTTTGCGCCATAACGGTTTGTTACATTCTGATTGAGTTGTCGTATATAGCCATCTTCATCACGAATCATTTGAAACATGATGGTATTTCCGTTTTTCCACACTGATTTAGAGCCATCATGAGTAGTTAGTGTATATATCTCTTTTCCATTGACTTTGGCCCCCGTCTTATTCCCGTAATCATCATAAGTGTACTGAACGGTAACATTTCCCGGAAAGCGTTTCTCAATAATGTTGCCAATTGAGTCATAGGCAAACCCGAATTCAATCATGCCGATTATGGGATTGTAGCGTTTTTCTGTGATTACACGGTGATATTTGTCGTAATCATAAGTGATTGCATAATTCCATCGGTACATTTGCGTAAGTTGCATTTTTGCATTACCTTCGGTTCCGTAGGTATAATTTACAGCATCTCCACCGACATCAGATTTCACTAATTGTCCAAAGTCGTTGTATGTATTTTTTTTAATAATTCCGCGAGCATCCGTTTGAGTTGCAATACGTCCGTCGGGAGTATATATGGTAATCATTTTTCCGGTTGCCTTATCGTCAAGTTCGATGCGGTTTCCGTTGATGTCATACTTCATTGTCAATGGCACAGTCCCAGTCGGGGTCACTTTTGAGGGATGGCCGTTAGAGTTGTAGTTGTATTCTACTGATGTATTTAATCGGGTGGCTTTTAATAAATTGCCCCAAGGATCGAAAGCCTTTTTGACTGTTCCCATGTCGCTTGACGAGGTCTCAATCCATCGGTTTCCATATTTATTAGTTAATCCTTTGCGATTAGACATCTTTTTAGTCAGTAATCTCCCTCTTGTATCGTATGTAAACTGACTCGAAATTGACAAAACACCGTTTTGTATCTTTTGAGTAACGAGTTGCCCCAAAGAGTCGTATGTGTTTGTGTTGACTATTTGATAATCATTAAATCCAAGTGTCTCTGATTTCATTTCTCTGCCCGACGCATCATAATAGGTGGTAACAGGCGCGCTCCCGCTTTCAGATACAGTTTCGTGATAGCGGTCAGATAACGAATTGCCCCATTCTCGGGACACGGTAGAAACTGCTCCGCTCGGAGAGGTCGTGGATGAGAGTTCTCCCCAGTTGTTATAATTATAGGTAGTAGTGAGTTCTCCATTGGGATTTGTTTTGTCAGTTTCGGTCAACACATTTCCCCAAGGATCATAGGTATATTCAATCACGCTGGTTTCTGGGTCGGTTGACTCCTTTATAAGAAAACGGCCTGTTGAATCATATTGGCTAATCTTTTTAATTGTGGGCATATTTTCTCCGGTAGATACCGATGTCAGTAAATTGCCAAAATCATCATAGGTATATTCAGTCGTGATTTTATTAGATGAATCCTTAGGGTTGGCGATAACTTTTGTTGCAAATCCACGCGATTCATAAGTATAATCATAAACCGTCACTGATTCCTCCGGGTCGTCAGCGTGTTTCGTAATACTCTTTATCTCCATAGGTTTTGGACCACCATAGGTTGAAAAAAAGTATTTGTATTCCGACTTTTTGTACATGTCGGGAAATTCATCATAAGTAGTTGTTTCTGATGTGAGTTGGGCGGCGGAAAAATCATATTCGTATGCTGTGCGAGTGACATTCCCGTCCATATCGGTAACGATTGAGTTAGACAAATTGCATTTGAACGTTTTGGAATAGGTGTATTCCTCAAATGAATACAACAATTCCTCTGTTGATGTTTCATCTCCAACCGTTGACGTTTTTGTGACTTTTGACGGCAAAAAATAAGTGCTGTCCCACTCATCGATACATGTTGAAGTCTTATTTCCGGTTTCATCAGTGATTGTGACTCTTTTGTAACCGAGCAAGCCTTTATCAACATGGCTTTTTAAACCTTCGTATGCGTAGGTAACAGTATGTGGTCCTGTGCAATCGCTTTCTTGGGTGACACTTTTTACTACCGCAAATGTTGAATGATTATCAATAAGTGGGGTGGCGGCATCATACAGATGCGTATATGTGTCTGAAAATGAAGTGGTGGTGTATTTTATCTCTGTTGTGCGACCCAATCCGTCGGTGATTTTTACGATTTTGCCTTTATTGGGAGTATTGGCATACTCTCTATAATGATACAATTGTTTTTCACCGGAGTTTACACTTGTATAAATATTACTGCCGTAATTCATTATTTCGGGGAATCCTAATCCACGAAAATCGCCAACCATTATATTGTCGGCACAAGAAGAATAGTCATCTTTTTGAACAATGCAATTGCGGGAGTTGTGCAACTTTGAGCCATCGGAACGCATCCAGTAACAACTGGTTGCAGAATTAGAATTTAATATTAAGACATCGCTTTTCCCATCACAGTCCCGGTCATAGACTGTCATGGAAAATTTGTCATGGTCATTGTTTTTTAAATTGTCACGACTTTGTGATGAGTATTCCTCTGTTTCAAAGTCATACGCTAAACGTTTAGAGAATGTTCCATCTCCGTTATTTAAGGCAAAATAGTATTTATAGCTATTTTTGCCAACAAAAATAAAATCAATCAACCCGTCACCATTGAAATCGCCTTGTTCAATATGGCGAGCTTTCCCGAAATCTTCATCGGAAATAAGGTTAATGAACGTAAATTCATTAGAAGTATGATTGTAAAAGTATATACTATAGCCAGTCTCGTCAAAAATAATAATATCATGCAATCCATCCGAGTTAAAATCCCCGCTGAAAATACGTTTTGGCTTTTTAGGCAAATATAGAGTAGTTTCAATAGGCTTTACTGGCAAAATAGCATCAGAATGATCCGTTATAAGGTATGCAGGGTATAGATTCGAGCCAACACTTTTAGGCTCTATATAAAAAATATCATCCAAATTATCCTTATTAAAATCGGATATAACACATAATGGCATTTCACTTGTGTCTTTAATCGGTGCGTATATTTCTTTTCCTCCGGCATATCCTTTTATAATGTTTTTCCCTAATACAATTGAAAGGTGTATCCATTTTGTATCGGTGTTGTTATTATGATTAAGCGAGGTAAAAATAACATCATTTAGTCCGTCACCATCATAATCTAAAATCATTCGGCCACCCATAATTGCATTGAATTCCTCGCAGTTAATCTGAGGACCTAATGATCTCCGAATAGGGGAATAAGCAATGGTACCATCTTTCTGTCTTGATGAACAAAAAAAGTAGGCATAAGTATTGGTGCTGGCATTAGACTTGATTTTGACTTGTGATAATCTAATAATATCGCAAATGCCATCCCCATTGATATCAGTACTTATCAAATGGACATCATCGTCAATTATACTAACGTTAGGGTCATTATCTTCCAATAACGGAAAATCCATCGGTTGTCCTGCAACTTGTGTGCCACTTGTAAGATATTCCCAATTAAATTCAATCGGATTGAATTTTTCATTGTTAGAGTTAGAGACTTCGATTTTAGTGAGTCTTGAAAACTTGGTCAGAGAATTATCGGATGAAGTGTTGTAAGATAAGGCATAAGAACGATATAGGCTATTGCCTGAACGGGTTTTAATTTCTGACAGTCGGATAGATATATCACCTTTTGCATCCTCCAATACAAATGATTGAGGTGATTTGTCTAATGTGTCGTAATAGAATTTAACAGCGTTATTCGCCAATGTACCCGCATTGCTATTGCCCCCATATTTTATTTCAATAGGGTAAACTGTAAGATTCTTTTTCCCATAGGTATAAGTCATGAAATTACCGCATACATCTTCGGCGCGGCTTATATACCATGAATAAATGCGTTTCGCTCCGTATTTAGTACTATAAGAAAGTCGGGAGTTATCAGTCCGTCCATATTCATATTTAGAACCATTTTGAAACCATACGTCCATCCAAATATCGTTTCCGTTACCTCGAATTGTTGCGCCTCCGTATGGGTCACCTTCAATTGAATAACTGGAGCCTATTTCTCCCTGATGTCCCTTGTAGAGAATAAGCCTTTTCCCATCAATATAGAGAGGGTCTTCTTCACAATAGGTCATCCCGGTTATTTCTTCATCATAAAAACGGTTTTTCTGTCCCCGGGAAATCACCGATAATCCTGAGATATTGAACCCGAATCCGGCCAACCCATATCCCCCTTGGCTATTATAGGAGAGGGCGATGTCGGGTTGCATCCCTCCGACACCGATTGGACATTCTATCGATACGCTATAGGTTGCTCCACCCGTTGCAGACACTTCAAATTGTCCATGAGGTGTTCCAATGCTATTTGCGGTTGAGATGGCAGCCTTTAGACTTGGAATAGCGAAAAAGAGAAATAAAATGCAAATGGAGAATCGGTTGTAATAATGTGTCGTTTTCATGTGATTAGTTTTTTATAATTTGTATAGTGTGGTGTTCTCCATTTAAAGAGATAACCATAACGTACATTCCCGAAGCAAATCCTGACAAATCAATATCAGAAATGCCATTTTCAATTGAAAAGGACATTGTCAATTGGCCAGACATGTTGTAAATTGCAGCATTTACAACTTCAGGTATAGAGGTCCCGGAAAGTTCTATCTTTGATTGTCCCGGAGTTGGGTTTGGAGAAAAGGATATGTTGACATCTCCCAATGTCCCGGTCGATTTTGTCTTTTGTGGAACATGAACCACCATTGTGTATTGATTAGTGCGATTGCCTATGGCATCGTATCCATAATAAACTACTTGGGCAAAAACAGATATTGACGTAACTGTCATTGCAAGTATCAAAAAAAGTTTGATAGCCGCTTTTCCCATATTAGGAGAGATTTAAAAATGTGATTTATAATTTTGTTTTGCAAATATATGTGTTTTTTTGTAAAGTATATCATGTTAATTGATATTTTTGTGAAAAATGTCGGAATTTAATCAATGTCTGTCTAAATTCTGACATTATGCTTGTTGGCAAACCTCGGTATCGTAAAACGCAGCCGCGGTCGCTGCTCGGGGGAGCGGCGACCGCGGTTGCATCAGGCGCGTGTAACGCGGGTTGCGGTTACTGGCCTAAGTATGTCTTGAGCAGGCGGCTCTTTTGCCCTTTGAGGCGGCGGATGGCCTTCTCTTTAATCTGACGTACTCGCTCGCGAGTCAGGTCAAACTTGGCTCCAATCTCTTCAAGCGTCATCTCCTGACATCCTATCCCGAAGAACATTTTGAGGATGTCGCGCTCGCGCTCATGCAGTTGCTTGAGGGCGCGGTCCACCTCCTTGGAAAGGGATTCCTGTGTCAAGGTAGCATCGGCCATGGGAGAGTCATCGTTGGTCAGCACGTCGAGCAGGCTGTTGTCCTCACCCTCGACAAAGGGGGCGTCGACCGAGATGTGACGGCCTGATACCTTGAGGGTGTCGGCAATCTTGTCGACGGGGACATCGAGCTTTTCGGCGAGTTCCTCGGGCGACGGGCGGCGCTCGTTTTCCTGCTCAAACTTGGACAGAGCCTTGGAAATCTTGTTGAGCGAGCCTACCTGATTGAGCGGAAGGCGCACGATGCGCGACTGCTCGGCAAGTGCCTGAAGAATCGACTGGCGAATCCACCACACGGCGTAGGAA
>CAMWRO010000120.1 GCA_947176615.1 uncultured Porphyromonadaceae bacterium | reverse complement strand
TTTGATTGTTTGCGTTTAGGATGTGCCATTGTTCTATATTATTTTACTATTATTATTTTTATTTACTTTTCAGTCAGTTTTTTTAGTTCGTCCCAGCGCGGGTCGGTCGCTGTGCCGGATCCTGTGGCTGTGTCGCTGTCAGAAGCTGTATCCATTGACTCCATTTCGTCAATGAGTGTTTCTTCCAACTCGGCATCCTCGTCATCGCGGCGGGCGCGGTGCTTGCGGAGGATTGCGCTCATCGCCCTGTTGCACTTGCCCAGCGGATGGACATGCTTGATGGGGATTGCGAGCGACGCGGTGTCAAATATCATGTAGGCCACGTTGAGATAATTGTCGCTCTCGGGAATAATCAAGAGGTCGTCATTATCGTCGTTATAGTCTTCACCATACTTGACAGTGACATTGTAGGTTGCCTCGATAGGCATGATGAGGTCATCAAGGCATCGGTCACAGATAAGCGTGACAGTACCTGTAACACGAAAAGCCAACTCATATAGGTCGTGCTTATGAGTTACAGTCAGACCGACGGTCAGGTCGGCGTCATGGATGTCAGCACTCTCCATGTTTGTGAAAAACTGTTTACCAAGGTGATACTCAAAATCATGAGTTCCTTCGGGCAGGTTTTTCAGCGGGAGACGGTATTCTGTAAACTTTCCCACAATTCAGATTGGTTGAAAAAACTTTGCAAAATTATAGAAAATCTTTCGGATAGACAAATAATTAGGGGAAATTCTTGATTTAACCTCTTTATTTGAGCCATATTTGAGCTGCGACCGGGCAGTGCTTGCATTGACAAGACTGTCCCGGTCGCGGTCAAATGTGTGTCTGCCGACTATGGGTTATCAGGCTTTATCCTTGTTTTCGGCGTCTTTTTTCTTGGATTTGCAGGCGGCACGTTTTTTCTTGGCCGGAGCTTTGGCTTCCGGTTTTTCCTCGGCCGGTTTCTCGTCGGCAGCCAACTTGTCGCGCAACAGGTGTTCCTCGTTGAAATGCTCGATGTTCTTGCGCATCGATTCGGCTTCCTTGTTCAGGGTCTCGATTTCGCGGGCCTGATTGCGGATTGTGGTCAGGAGTGCGTTGAGTTCCTCGTTCTCGATGGAGAGGGGATACTGTTCTTCGACGCGCACGATGAAGTCGCTGAGGACGTTCATGTAGTTGGTGAACGCTTGGAACGGGGTCTCGTAGGGCGAGAAGTGGGAGTGGACGGCACCGTCGGCCATGTGCTTGGTCGACATGTAGAAGAAGTGGTCCGATGCCTGAAGGTAATACCAGTCCTGTTTCAGGCGGCGGTCGTCACAGAGGCGCACACGTTCTGACACTGAGTAGAGCTTGTTGAATGCCTCGTTTTGCAGCTTGTTGCCGAGCCATGCCGAGGTGTCGCGTGCTTCGTCGGCCCATGAGATGGGGTGGAGCACTGACAGTTCGGCAACCGGTTTGAGCTTGGAGATGGCTGTCGACGGGGTCCAGAACTCGATGCCTTTCTCGGCGGCAAAGCGGGGAAGTGCTTCGAGGAACTGGAAGATGCCGCTTTCGCGCGGTTGCAGCTCGCCGAAAGTCTCAAGGTTCATGAACAGGTTGACAATCTGCTCTTCCATAGGGGTGTCGGCAATCCAGTCGATGTATTTGTCGGCGGTGAGGGGGTATGCGTCCCACTGCGGATTGCTGAAACGGAACGAGATGTCGTCGCTGAGCTTGTCGTTCTTGAGCAGCAGTTTGAGCTTGGGGGCGGTGGCTGCGGAGTAGACATAGTTGGGCGATTTCCATCCGAGGATGTGTTTTGCGCCCTCGGTCAGCACGCCTTTGTAGCCCATTGCGAGAATCTGCGGGGCGAGTTCGTCGCAGTAGATGAGCTCGGTGTTGCGGAGAACCTTGGGTTTCACGCCGAAAAGGTCGTGGAGTTTTTCGTCATGAACCTTGACCTGACTTGCAAATTCTTCGGGGTCCATAAGCGACGACAGGGAGTGGGCATAGGTCTCGGCGAGGAATTCCACGCAGCCGGTGTCGGCGAGTTTTTTCAGCAGGTCGATGAACTCGGGCACATACTGTTCAAACTGTTCGAGCGCTGTTCCGGTAACAGAGATGGCGCAGCGGAACTTGCCTCCGCTCTGCTCGATCATGCGCAGGAGCGACTCGGCAGCGGGGATGTAGCTGCGCCGGGCGATGCGTGTTACGATGTCGTCGTTGGCAAAGTCATCATAGTAGTAATGGTCATTGCCTATATCGAAAAAGCGGTATCTTTTCAGGCGGAACGGTTGATGAATCTGAAAATAGAAACAAATTGCTTTCATGATGCTTTTTTCTGTTTTTGGTTGTTGTGGCACGATGGCCATTATTATTTGTTGATGACTTGGTTGTAGATGTTGATGACTTTCTGTCCGGCTTTGTCCCATGTAATGCGGTTGACTTCGGCAAGGCCGTCCTCGCGCAACTGTTCATACATGGCGGGATAGGTCACGATGGAGTTTATGGCGTCGGCCATAGCGTCGATGTCCCAGTAGTCGGTTTTGATGACATTGGTCAGGATTTCGGCACATCCGCTCTGCTTGGATATAATCGAGGGGACTCCCATCTGCATCGCTTCGAGAGGCGAGATGCCGAAAGGCTCTGATACTGACGGCATGACATAGACATCACTTGCTTTCAGCATCTGGTACACTTGGTTGCCTTTCTGGAATCCGGGGAAGTGGAAGCGGTCGGCGATGCCACGCTCGGCGGCGAGAAGAATCATCTTGTCCATCATGTCGCCGCTGCCTGCCATGACAAAGCGCACGTTGTGGTTGTTTTTCAGCACCTTTGCGGCGGCCTCTACGAAGTATTCGGGACCTTTCTGCATCGTTATGCGGCCGAGGAATGTGACAACCTTCTCTTTGGGTTTTGTCGTCGTTACGCTGAGCTGCTCGGTTGTCAGCGGGGTGACGGCGTTGTGGACGGTGGTCACCTTGGCCGGGTCGATGCCGTAGTTGTTGATAACGGTGTCGCGGGTGAGGTTGGACACGGTGATGATGTGGTCGGCGTTGTTCATGCCGTCTTTCTCGATGCCGAACACTGTGGGGTTGGGCTTCCCTCGCGAGCGGTCAAACTCGGTGGCGTGAACGTGGATTACGAGAGGCTTGCCTGTAACCTGTTTGGCGTGAATGCCTGCGGGGTATGTGAGCCAGTCGTGGGAGTGGATTACGTCAAAGTCTATTGTGCGCGCGATGACTCCGGCACAGATTGAGTAATTGTTGATTTCTTCCACGAGGTTGTCGGGGTATCGGCCTGAAAACTCAAGACACCCGAGGTCGTTGGTGCGCATGTAGTTGAAGTCGGCATAGATGTGGTCGCGCAGGCGGTAATACAGGTCGGGATCCATCAGTTTGCCGATGCGCTGCTCTACATAGTCGCGGTTAACGTCGCGCCAAGCGATGGGAACCTGTGACATGCCGATGATGTTGGCGAAGTGTTTTTCTTCGTCTCCGAAGGGCTTTGGAATAACGAAGGTTATATCCATGTCGCCACATTCCCACATACCCTTGGTGAGACCGTAGCTGGCAGTTCCGAGACCGCCGAGGATGTGAGGCGGGAATTCCCACCCAAACATTAATGCTTTCATTGCTAAGGGGTTGTGAGATTATTATTCCATGTTTATTTTTTTCAGAGTAGTCAGGGTGCGGAGAACCTCGGCGACGTTGGTCACATGGCTTATCGCGCCACGTCCGCTGAAGGGGGGATTGCCGTCATAAAGCTGTGACAGCGAGCCGATGCATCCCTGTGACATTTCGTCTTCAAACCCGATGAGCATGCGGTCGATGTAGCTTACGCCGCTGAGGCCGAATACTTTGAGGTAGGCATCGGCGTAGAATCCCATCAGCCAAGGACGGGCCGGTCCGTTGTGGAGGGCCATTTCGCGGTCTTCGGGCGACCCGACGTAGAACGGGCGGTAGCCGTAGCTCTTGGGCGAAAGAGTGCGGAGTCCTTTGGGCGTGAGCAGCTCTCGTGTCACGACGTCGAGCACTCCCTTGCGCTGGCGGCGGTCGAGCGGGGTATAGTCAAGGCCGATGGCCACTGCCATGTTGGGGCGTACCGACGGGTCGGCGTAGGTACCTGCGACATAGTCGTAGAGGTAGCCGTAGTCATTGAGGAACTTGTCAGTGAACGCAGGCTTTATCTTCTCGGCTACGGCGGTCCATGCTTCGGCATCGGCTACAAGGGCCTCGTCGCCTTCGGCAAGGCGCGACCCGAAGACAAGCGCGTTGTACCACAAGGCGTTGAACTCGACAAGATAGCCTGTGCGCGGAACGATGGGGCGGCCGCCGAGCGAGGCGTTCATCCACGACATCGGTTTGTCAGAGCCGTTGGTGGTGACCATTCCGTTTTCGTCAATTCCGAGGTAGGGATGTTTCCCGGCAAGGATGTAGGAAATGATTTCCTTCACGACGGGGAAGTAACGGCGGCGCGCTTCGTCGCGTCCGTAAGTCTTGGCATATTGTTGTATTGCCCATATCGCCCACAGCGGAATGTCGGGGAGGTCTATTCCGAGAAGTCTTTCGTCTCGCTCGCCTGTTTCCATGAATCGTTTCAATGCGTTCAGTGCGGTATTGGCGATTTTTTCATAGTCCTCGCGGTGGTTGATGGCGATTGTCGCGCCCGGGAGTGCCATGAAGGTGTTGCGGGCGAGGATTTTGCCCCACGGATAACCCGAAAGGAGGTACATGTTGTCCCCGTCGTTGAGGTAGCACTGTTTTACGGCATTTTTGAGGCAGTTGAAGAAAGATGTGCGGCAAGTGCGTCCGGCAACTTCTTTTTCATACATTTTGCTGAGCGAGCGGGGTGATATTTCTGAAAGTCCGGCCGAAAAGATTATTGACTCGCCTTTCTTGATCGGTATGTCGAAATATCCGGGAACCCACAAGTCTTCGGAGTAGGGAACGCCGCGCTCCATGTCTTTGATGTATTCAAACCCATTGTACCAGTGAGGGTCGTAGGTCCAAGTGGGTTTGTGGTTGAACTGCATGTAGAGAGTGGGGTATCCCTTGTAAAGACAAGCCGAGACACCGTTAGGCACCTCGGGGCAGTCGGGGTTCAGCGCGTCGTTGGCGATGCACAGCTCGTTGGCTTCGCGGAATGCGAGAACCGGACGGAAGCGCAGAGTCGTGGGCGAATGTGCCTCAAGAAGGGTATAGCGGATAAGGATGCGGTTTTCGTTGGAAATGAAAATTTTCTCCTTGGTAAGGATTACTCCTCCCACGCGGTAGGTGGTACGGGGGACGCTCTCGCAGTCAAACTCGCGGATGTATTTGTGGCCGTTGGGACTGCAGACCCCGCCGTTGTAACGGTGAAGGGCGAGGTTGAACGGCGCCCCGTGCTGGTAGACGGTCTCGTCGAGCGACGACAGCATCACATGCCATGAATTTCCCAGTTCCGGGACCGGAACCACGAGCAGTCCGTGCTGTTTGCGCGTGTTGCAGTCAACAACCGTCGTGCAGTGATAGGCTCCTGACTGATTAGTGCGCAACATCTCCTTGGGAAGGGATTGCTCAAGATTAATCATCAGGTTTTTATCAAACTTTAGATAGCTCATCGATGATGTATTTATGTTATATTTTAGTATTAATGTCAGTAGTTTTTCGGTAGGATACTACCTAGGGTCTTAGATTTCAGCACGAATGTAGAGATTTTTCCCGTAAAATGCAAATAATATTATTAAAATTTTAAAAAACTGTCAACGGCATGTTTTATAACATCGCTGTTGAGGCAAAAACGATGATGGAGTGTGTGGAATTGCACCGGTTCTGAAATGTTATAAGGGCGCGCAGCTTCGGCACCGATTCTGTGCCTGCTGCGCGCCTTTGTGGGGATGGGGGATGATAAATTTCGTTATTCGACGGTGACCGATTTGGCAAGGTTGCGCGGTTGGTCTACGTTCTTTCCTTTGTTGATGGCGATGTAGTAAGCGAGCAACTGGAGGGGGATTGATGCCACGATGGGGGTCAGGCATTCAGGGACGTCGGGGATTTCGAGAGTGTAGTCGGCCATTTCAGCCATAGCGCGGTTGCCCTTGCTGACGATGGCGATAACCGATCCGCCGCGCGATTTTACCTGCTGCACGTTGTTGATGATTTTGTCATATAGCGAGTCGCTCGGGGCGATGATTACCGACGGCATTTCGTGGTCAATCAGGGCGATGGGACCGTGTTTCATCTCGGCGGCGGGATAGCCTTCGGCGTGGATATAGGATATTTCCTTGAGTTTCAAGGCTCCTTCGAGCGCGGTGGGGTAGTTGTAGCCTCGGCCGAGATAGAGGAAGTTGTGGGCGTAGGTGAATGTGCGTGACAGTTTCTGAATCTCTCCGTCGAGTTTGAGCACTTTTTCGATGGTCTTGGGCATTTCCATGAGTGCCGACGCGATTTCGTGGACGGTTTCGGGAACTACGGTTCCGCGAAGTTGTCCGATTGAGAGAGCCAGCAGTGTCAGCACTGTGACCTGACCGGTGAAAGCCTTGGTTGAGGCTACTCCGATTTCGGGGCCGACGTGAATGTATGTGCCCGAATCGGTGTTGCGCGGGATTGATGCTCCCACGACGTTGCAGATTCCGTAGACAAACGCTCCTTTCTCGCGGGCGAGCTGGATGGCGGCGAGGGTGTCGGCGGTTTCACCTGACTGTGAGATGGAAATCACGATGTCCTGCTTGTCAAGGACCGGGTTTCCATATCGGAATTCTGACGCATATTCCACCTCGACGGGGATGCGGCACATTTCCTGAATGAGGCGTTTGCCGATAAGGGCGGCGTGCCACGATGTGCCGCAGGCTACGAGGACTATGCGGCGAGCATTGAGGAAACGGTCGCGGTGAATCTCGACTCCTGACAGCACGATGCGGTTGCAGTCGTCAACGATGCGGCCGCGGATACAGTCGCGCAGTGTTGCGGGCTGTTCAAAGATTTCCTTGAGCATGAAAGTGTCATAACCGCCTTTTTCAAGTTGTGCGACTGACAGTTTCAGTGTCTGGATGTCGATTTTGGAGGGTTTGTTGTTTTCGAGAGAGATAATCCGGAGAGGCTCGTTGCGCTTGATGACGGCAATCTCGTTGTCACGGAGGTAAACGACGCGGTCAGTGAACCCGACGATGGGGGTGGCGTCAGACGCGATGAACGTCTCGTCGTCACCGACGCCGATTACCAGCGGGGATGACTTGCGGGCCACAATCATTGTGTCGGGATCGTTTTCCTCGACCACGGCGATAGCATAGGCGCCTTCTACCTGATGAAGGGCCTCGATGATGGCGTCGAGCAGCGAGCAGCCGCCGGTGAGCTTGATATATTCAATCAGCTGGACAAGGACCTCAGTGTCGGTTTCGCTTTCAAAGGTATAACCGTGCTGGATGAGGGCCTTTTTCAGCACATTGTAATTTTCTATGGTTCCGTTATGTACAAGGGCGATAGAATGGGTCTGGGATATTTGGGGATGGGCGTTAACATCGTTAGGCTCTCCGTGGGTTGCCCAACGGGTGTGGGCGATTCCGAGGGTGCCGGTGGTGTCTTTGCCCGCGGCAGATTGCTCGAGATTGCTCACTTTGCCTTTTGCTTTATAGACATTAAGAGAACCTTCGGCATTGACGAGGGCAGCTCCGGCACTGTCATAGCCGCGATATTCCAAGCGGTGTAACCCTTGGATGAGGATGTCATAGGCTTGGCGTGAGCCTAAATAACCAACAATTCCACACATGGACGAAAAATCTTTACGGTGTTTAGTTAAAAATGCCGCTCTCAATTAATGAAAGCGGGATATTCATAGTTTTTGTTTCGCTGTGCAATAGATTGCAAAGGTAACAATAAAAAACGACATTTCAATCATGTTTGTGGATTTTTAAGGAAAAATGGAGGATAATTGGTCTGATTTGTCGGATTTTTAAGTGTGGTTGAACGTGATGCCGGTGAGATAGAACTCCTGTGATGGAAATTTGTTTACTATTGTAAGAGTCGGCTTGTGTGTCAGCTGATTTTATTTTTTTTGTGCTGCTTTTGCTTATGATTTGTCAAATTTTAACTAATTTTGCCGCTGTTTTGTAATATTGGATAAATAAAAAAGAAGATATATGTCAGAAAAAGTAACATTCGGTTCTAAAATCGGATTGATAGCAAGCACGGTCGGCTCGGCAGTCGGCCTTGGAAATGTGTGGCGTTTTCCGGCCGAGACTCAAGCCAACGGCGGGGCGGCTTTCCTCGTTATATATATAATATGTGTATTC
>CAMWRO010000119.1 GCA_947176615.1 uncultured Porphyromonadaceae bacterium | reverse complement strand
GTTTCGCAACCCCCGGCTATTCAAAGAATAATCCTTACGGATTAAATATTACTCGTTGCAAAACTCAGTTTTGCAGCCCCTACAAGAACGTATGGCTTTATACATTCAAGCCGGGAAAGCGGTTCGAAAATCTTGGTAGTGTTTTTTGCAAGTCCTTTCATATCTCCTATGGTGTGTCAAACATCCGGTTAAAATGTCGGGTCTGGAGTGCCTTCAGGTATCTGTCGGGGTATTTTGCCTTAAAGTAGTACCACGCGAAAAATCGATTGAGAGTATAGAGATAGTCTCCTTCAGGCACAAGCTGTTTTTGCCATGCCGATTTGATTTTTTTGAAAGAATAAAGATTGAAAAGCAATTCAATTTCAGGCAGGTCAAGATGTCGCATAGTCATTGCTATAAGCTGGCTGTCGTCAATATTGGATAGGGTTACCGACTCCTGCTCATAGGACCAAAAGGCATGTTCTTTCTTGAGGCTGTCAAGAAGTCTATGCTTGATAGACGCAATTCTTTTTCTATCTCTGATAATCATAATGCAAATATAACAACAATTTTGCGAAAACACAATCTAAATATAGTCTCGTCCCTTATTAAGAAATGTGAAAAAGGAGACGATTTTTTGGAAAAATTTGTAACTTTGGAGGCTCAACACGTTTCGTAAACGCACCAATTGGACTAATTTATGAACACAAAGATGTTTTGCCGTTACATTATGGCTGCCGTCATGTCGATATTGGCCGGTTCGGTTGCCGCTCAGGATGCCGATTCAGCCTGTCCGCTGCACTATGAGGCTTCGGCCACGCTTGGAGCGGGTGACGGCACGTTTGCACCCTATTATATCTCGGCGATGCGTCACGGTCGTTTTTCCCAGAAGTACAACGCGCAGGTCGAGGGGAAGGTGTGGCGTCCCATGCCGCTTGACCGTCGGTTCAGCTACGGTTTTGGCGTTGACCTGATTGCGGGGTATGCCTCGGCCAATGACTATGAGCGTTTTAACGCTGAGACGCAGTCGTGGTACACCCACAGCGAGCGTCCCTCGTCGGCGTGGATTCAGCAACTGTATGGCGAGGTGAAATATCGCGGTGTGTTCCTGACTCTCGGACTGAAAGAGCATGGCTCGGCACTGTTGAACCAGCGGCTGTCGAGCGGCGACCTTGTCGAGAGCGGCAATGCGCGGCCCATTCCCGAGGCACGCGCCGGATTTGTCGACTTTCAGAACATCCCGTTCACTCGCGGATGGGTGCAGATTCAGGGCGAAATATCATTTGGCAAGATGACTGACAGTGACTGGTGGGCCGACAGGTTCAACTATTACGACTATCATGTCACCTCGGGGCAGTGGTACAACTACAAGCGTTGCTATTTCCGCACCAACCCGTCACAACCGCTGTCGGTCACGGTCGGTATGCAGGCCGCGGCCACATTTTCCGGTACAACCCGGCTCTATTATCGCGGTGAGTTGCAGCGGGTGGACCGCCGCAAGCTGAAACTGAAAGACTTTTTCAACATGTGGATTCCCCACGAGGATGGCGGCGAGGAATTTTACTCAGGCAACCATCTCGGGTCATGGGATTTCAACGCCCGTTACCTGTTTAAGAACGGCACGGTTGTCAAGGCTTATTTTTCATGGCCGTGGGAAGACGGGTCGAGCATTGGCCGCCGCAACGGCTGGGACGGTATATGGGGACTCGAATATGCTGCCCCCGAGCGCGGATATGTCTCGGGCGCGGTGATTGAATATCTCGATTTTACCAATCAGTGCGGTCCCATCCACTATGCCCCCGGCGACCATCCCGGCACCTCGATGACCACCGAGGCTACCGGTGCCGACGATTACTACAACAACGCCACTTATAACTCTTATGCCAACTACGGCCTCTCCATCGGCACTCCCGCGCTCCTCGCGCCGCTATACCAGCTCAACGGTTTCCTCATCTACCGCGCCAACGCGATGCGGGGATTCCATGTCGGGGTCGAGGGGTCGCTCAGTCCGGTACTCGACTACCGAGTCAAGGGCGGTTACCGCAAGGCATGGGGCACCGGTTACCGGCTGCTCCCGGCACCGGTGCATCTGACATCGCTCATGGCCGAGGCCACGCTGCGCATCCCCGAGGTCAGAGGACTGAGTGTCAACTGCATGGTCGAGGTCGACCGCGGAAACATGCCGTGCAACGCATTCGGGGCGATGGTGACGGTAAGATATGACGGAATTTTTAACATCGGTAAAAAATGAGACTCAGGATATACAACATATTTTTTCTCATGGTCATGGCTGCGGCTTTCCTGACCGGCTGCACTCAGAACGACGGCGATATAGGCCCGTGGTTTGGCCGCTGGCGCCTTGACAAGATGACCTGTGACGGCAAAAACATGGATATTTATGCCGACGCTGACATCAGGCTCGTCTACTGGTCGTTTCAGAACAACATTGTGCGCATCGCCGTCCAGCACGACCATGACGTTGAAGAAACAACCTTCGGACGGTGGTCGCAGCAGGACGACCTGTTGCTGCTTGACTTCACCGCAGCCGGCGACCCGGTGGATAATCCCGGAATTTTCAGTCCTCCGGCAATCCTGCACTTTGAATCTGACGAAATCAACCGACTGACAATAAACGAGATGACCGACAGCTACCTCGACCTCTCCTATCATGGTGCCGACGGCCGTCTCTATCAATATTTTCTCAAAAAAGTAATCTGAACAATGGAGAAAGTCCTCGTTACCGGCGCCGACGGTTTTATCGGGTCACATCTGACCGAATTGCTCCTTGCCGAGGGGTATGCCGTCCGCGCCTTGTGTCAATATAACTCATTCAATAACTGGGGATGGCTTGACAATGTGCGCCATCCCAATCTTGAGATAGTCACCGGCGACGTGCGCGACCCCAATCTCTGCCGCGTCATCACCGACGGCTGCTCGACAGTGTTCCATCTCGCCGCCCTGATTGCCATCCCTTACAGCTATGTGGCTCCCGACAGCTATGTGGATACAAATATCAAGGGCACGCTCAACATCTGTCAGGCTGCACGCGACTGTGGCGTGAAACGACTGATTGTCACCTCGACAAGCGAGGTTTACGGCACAGCCAAGTATGTCCCCATCGACGAGAAACACCCGCGGCAGCCCCAGTCGCCCTACTCGGCCACCAAAATCGGTGCCGACGCGATTGCGATGAGTTTCTTCAACGCATTCTCCCTCCCGGTGGTGCTTGCCCGGCCTTTCAACACTTATGGCCCGCGCCAGAGTGCCCGCGCAATAATCCCGACGATTATCACTCAGATAGCCGACGGAAAGCGCGAGATAAAGGTGGGCGACCTGACCCCCACGCGCGATTTCAACTATGTGACCGATACCGCCGCCGGATTTCTCGCCCTTGCCCGTGCCGAGGGCATCGAGGGGCGCGAGATAAACATCGCCACCGGTGTCGAGGTGTCGATGCGCGAGACTCTTGAAACAATCGCCCGGCTGATGGGTGCCGATGTCAACTATGTGACCGACCCGCAGCGCCTCCGTCCGTCGGGAAGCGAGGTGTTCAGGCTGTGTGGCGACAACACGCTCATCACCACCCTGACATCGTGGAGGCCGCGTTTCAATCTTGAACAAGGATTGCAGAAGACTATCGACTGGTTTACCACGGGCGACAATCTCAAGATGTATAAAACCGAAATCTACAACCAATGAACCGATTCAACCGACCGGACAACAGCCTTAACATACTTTTTCTCGGAGGGGCCAAGCGAGTGTCAATGGCGCGCAAACTGATTGCCGCCGGCCAGCGCCGCGGTGTCACACTGAACCTTTTCAGCTATGAGCTTCATGCCGAGGTTCCTGTGGCCGAGCTGGCTCGCGTGATTACGGGGCGCAAGTTCAACGCCCCCGACATCCTTGACCATCTTCACACGATTGTGGAACTCTACTCGATAGATGTTCTCATCCCCTTCGTGGACCCTGCCGTAGGAGTTGCGGCGCGCTATGTGGAGACCTATGGCAACGTGGTGGCGCCGGTGGTTTCGTCGACGCTTGCCGAGACCCTTTTTGACAAATCGTCGGCGGCACGCGCCTTTGAGGAAGCCTCCCTCCCCATCCCGTCAACCTACAAGTCGGGCCGTCCACGTTTCCCGCTCATCGCCAAGCCGCGCTACGGTTCGGCATCGCGCGGAATCGAGGTTATAGAGACCATAACCGATTTCCGCCGCATCATCGCACGCCGCGACGAGTTTCTGATTCAGGACTTTATCCCTGACCATGACGAGTTTACCGTTGACTGCTATGTGGCACGGGGCGGCGAGATTATGTGCATCAGTCCGCGCCGCAGGCTCGAAGTGCTCGGCGGCGAGGTGGTGCGCACGGTGACCATCGACTCCCCGGTGCTTGTCGAGGCATCGCGCATGGCAATCGAGCGGCTCGGCCTCAGCGGCGCGCTGACGTTGCAGTATCTCTCGCCGCGCGAGGAGCCTGACCGGCTGATGCTGATGGAAATCAATCCCCGTCTCGGCGGCGGCGCGGTCTGCACCGTCCACGCCGGCGGCGACCTGCCCGGTTATATCCTTGACGAGGCGCTGGGACTGCCGATGCATCCCGCCCCGTGTATCAAACCGGGAACGCTGATCTGTCGTTATTTCCAAGAAGTAGCATTTTTCAATGAACAGTAACGCTGACAAAGTTATAATAATAGCCGAGGCGGGTGTCAACCACAACGCCTCGATGGAGATGGCCCGGCAGATGGTTGTCGAGGCCCGGAAGGCGGGGGCCGATTATGTCAAGTTTCAGACCGCTGTCCCCGAGCTGGTGATATCGACCATCGCCCCCAAGGCAGAGTATCAGAAAGAGACCACCGGCGAGGGGCAGAGCCAGCTCGACATGTGTCGCGCGATTCACCTGCCGCTGAGCGCCTATGCCGAATTGGCCGATCTCTGCCGACAGGAGGGAATCGGGTTCATGAGCACGCCGTTTGACCTCGTGTCGGTTGACACCCTCGTCCCCCTCGGGATGGATTACTGGAAAATCCCCTCGGGAGAGATTACCAACCTTCCCTATCTGCGCAAAATAGCCTCCAAGGGGGGGCGCGTAATTCTGTCGACCGGCATGTCGACGCTCGATGAGGTCGAGAACGCTGTCGTTGTCCTTGAAAAGGGCGGCATTCCGCGTTGCGACATCGCCCTGCTGCACTGCACCACGCAGTACCCCACGCCGATGGAGGCTGTCAACCTGCGGGCAATGGACGCGCTGCGCTCCCTCGGGTGCGGTGCCGTCGGTTACAGTGACCACACCGTGGGTATCGAGGTTCCGGTGGCTGCCGTGGCAATGGGTGCAAAGGTCATTGAGAAACATTTTACACTTGACAAGAATCTTCCCGGGCCTGACCACCGCGCGTCGCTCGACCCGGCCGAACTGGCCGCAATGGTCAGGGCTGTCCGCAATATCGAGCTTGCGATGGGCGACGGCGACAAATGTGTTACCGCGGCCGAGGCTCCGAATATCGAGGTTGCCCGCAAGAGCATTGTCGCTGCACGCGATATAAGGAAAGGCGAGGTGCTGACCGAGGAAAACGTTACCGTAAAGCGTCCCGGCAACGGGATTTCGCCCATGTTGTGGGATGAGGTCATCGGCACATGCGCCGTCGATGATTTCCCTTACGACTCGTTAATCAGGATATAACAGATGGATAACTCGTTGAAACTGTCGCTGGGTCAAAAGCTGCAACAGAAACTGTCGCCGCTCCAGATTCGCTATGGCCGGGTGCTTGAAATGAACGCCCCCGAGATAGAGGAGGAGGTGCGTCAGGAGCTGGATGACAATCCCGCGCTTGCGGTCGCCGACGCTCAGCAGGATGATTTTTCCGACGAGGCTTTCAACGAAAGTGCCGAGCAGCTGCAGATGGCCGATTACCGCGACGAGGATGACATTCCCTCTTATCGTCTTGAGGCCCGCAACCACAGTGTCAACGATGTCTACCGCGAGCCTGTAGCGGTGGCCGGTGGAAACACGCTGATGGAACACCTGTCGTCACAGCTTGCCGAGATGGGACTGGGCGTGACCGACTTGCGCATCGCCGACTACATCGTCGGCAACATCGACGACAACGGCTACCTGACCCGCACACTTCCGGCAATAATCGATGACTTGGCAATCAATCAGGGACTCGACGTGGCCGACGAGGATGTGCGGCGCATGTACAACACCGTCCGCTCCCTTGACCCTGCCGGAGTAGGGGCGATTGACCTGCGTGACTGCCTGCTGTTGCAGCTGAAACGCCGCCGCGCCACTCCCGATGTCAAGGTGGCGCGCGAGATTGTGAGTGACTATTTCGACCTCTTTTCGCTGAAACATTACGACCGTCTCCGGTCGTCGCTCGGAGTGAGCCGACAGCAGTTGCAGGAAGCGGTGGATGTCATCCGCACTCTCGACCCAAAGCCGGGGAGCGTGTATGCCGATGCTGCTGTCGATGACCGGGTGCGCCACATCATTCCCGATTTCTCGGTCGAGGTCGATGGCGGCTCGATAACCCTGACGCTGCTCAACAACATACCCGAGCTGTGTATCGAGGAGACATTTGCCGCCGTGGGCGATGACCGCGCCGTCAGTCAGCGTGAGCGTGAGGCTGTCGCATTCGTGCGCCGCAAGCGCGACGAGGCATCTGACTTTATCGCGATGCTGAAACTGCGCCAGTCGACTCTCTACAGCGTCATGAGCGCGATTGTCAAGATTCAGCGCGACTTTTTCCTGACCGACGACGAGACAAAGCTGCGCCCCATGAGGCTGCGCGACATCGGGGCCGTGACCGGTCTCGACCTGTCGGTGATTTCACGCGCCGCCGCCGGGAAATATGTCACCACCCCGGGAGGTGTCTACCCGTTGAAATTCTTTTTCAACGACAGTGCCGGGAGTGACGACGAGGATGCGTCGGTGCGCAAAATCATTGCCGAGATAAAGGATATTGTCGACAACGAGGACCATGCGCGTCCGCTGAGTGACGATGCCATCACGACCGAGCTGCGCAGTCGCGGATATGACATCGCCCGCCGCACCGTCGCCAAGTATCGCGAGCGGCTGGGGTATCCCGTGGCAAGACTGCGCAAGGAGGTATAAAAAAAAGAACTTTCCTTTTTGCCAAGTTGTTAAATATCCATATAATCAACTATTGACATGAAAAATATTTATGGATTTCTGGCAATCTTTGCCGCTGTGATGCTTTTGGCGGGGTGCAGTCCTTACTCGTTGGTCAACTCCGATGTCTACAACGGGTCCGACCTGCGCAGTTACACGACATTCCGAATTGTCACTCCCGCCGAGGGGAAACTCCCTCCCGGAATGACGATGGTGACTTACTATAACATTGCGGCCGCAGTGAGGGAGCAGATGGTCGAGCGCGGTTATACTGAGGACCCCGAGTCAAATCTGCTCGTCAACCTCGGACTGACCGTCAAAAAGGAAATTGCCACCGAGCCTGCGCTCCCTCCCGGAGCGATGCCCTACGGTGGCCCGTTCTACAACGGCGTTGGCCCGTGGTTCATGTATCCGCGCGGTTATTACTGGCCTGATTACGATAATTATTACAATTATTATTCCAATGCCCAGTTGATTACCGGTATTTATCGCGAAGGTGTCCTGACGATGGATATGGTCAATATCGCTGACAAGCTGCCGGTCTATTCTTCGTCGGTCGCCACGATTCTTGATAACGGCGACACGCAGTTCCGCAATCTCGAAGGCATTGCCGAGGCTGTGAAGACGCTTTTCAGCGACTTCCCCGTCAAGGTCTTGCCTCAGTATAAGTAATTTATGGTTTAAGGTTTGGGTTTAAGGTTTAGATAAATCCAAACCTTAAACTCTCAAAAAGACAGACAATGCGATTTCACGTTTTTGCTATTCTGATGCTTATTTGCGTGGCCGGTTGGGGACAGGCTTGGGAGCCTGACACGCTGTGTCGCGGGTTTGAAATGCGCCGGGTCGAGCAACCCGGTGATTACTCGGGACGTGTAGTCTCGACAATCATCCGCAAGATGGTTCCCGACACCGCTGTCAGGCGAGGGGTGCTGTATGTCCACGGGTTCAACGACTATTTCTTCCAGTCAGAAATGGGGGAGGAGTTTGTGGAGCACGGATATGATTTCTATGCGGTCGACCTGCGCAAGTATGGCCGCTCGCTGTTGCCGGGACAGAAACAGTTTCAGGTCAGGAAAATCAGCGAATATTTTCCCGACATAGACTCGGCAATCGTCGACATGGGGCGCAACGGCATAACCGAGATTGTGCTGATGGGGCACTCTACGG
>CAMWRO010000118.1 GCA_947176615.1 uncultured Porphyromonadaceae bacterium | reverse complement strand
TGATGTCGGCGAATTTACCACGACCACCGGTCTGTTTCTTGAACACTTCGCGGAGTTCGACAGGCTTGGTGATGGCTTCCTTGTAGGTAACCTGAGGACGGCCTTGGTTACATTCCACCTTGAACTCGCGGCGGAGACGGTCGATGATGATGTCGAGGTGAAGCTCGCCCATACCGGAGATAACTGTCTGGCCGGTTTCCTCGTTGGTTTCAACACGGAATGTGGGGTCTTCCTCGGCAAGTTTCTGAAGGCCGACGCCGAGCTTGTCAAGGTCTTTCTGAGTCTTGGGTTCAACTGCGATACCGATAACGGGATCGGGGAATTCCATAGCCTCGAGAACGATGGGAGCTTCTTCGGCGCAGAGGGTGTCACCTGTGCGGATATCCTTGAAACCTACGCCGGCACCGATATCACCGCAGCCGATCATTTCTTTTGCGTTCTGCTTGTTGGAGTGCATCTGGAACAGACGCGAAACGCGTTCTTTCTTGCCCGAGCGCGAGTTGAGCACATAAGAACCGGCAACAACGTCACCCGAGTAGACGCGGAAGAATGTCAGACGGCCTACATAGGGGTCGGTGGCAATCTTGAACGCGAGGGCACACATGGGTGCGTCGCTTGAAGGCTCGCGGGTCTCGACTTCGTCGGGGCTACCTACGGCATGACCCTGAACGGCGCCTGCGTCGGTGGGGCTGGGGAGGTAGGCGCAGACTGCGTCGAGCAGCGGCTGAACGCCTTTGTTCTTGAACGACGAGCCACACACCATAGGAACGATTTCCATCTTCAGTGTTCCGGCGCGGAGGGCGCGGCGGATTTCATCCTCGGTGATAGTGGAGGGATCGTCAAAGTATTTTTCCATGAGAGCGTCGTCGAATTCGGCGATTTTCTCAAGCATTTTGTCACGCCATTCTTCGGCTTCGGCAACGAGTCCGGCGGGGATTTCCTCCAGTGTGTAGTCGGCACCCATAGCCTCGTCATGCCAGAAAACAGCCTTCATGAGAATCAGGTCAACGACTCCCTTGAAAGTCTCTTCAGCACCGATAGGAATCTGAATGGGGCAGGGATTTGCTCCAAGCACGTCCTTGAGCTGGCGCACTACTTCAAAGAAGTTGGCACCCGAGCGGTCCATCTTGTTGACATAGCCGATACGGGGCACGTTGTATTTGTCGGCCTGACGCCAAACGGTCTCAGACTGGGGCTCAACACCACCTACGGCACAGAATGTTGCCACAGCGCCGTCGAGCACGCGGAGCGAGCGCTCAACCTCGACAGTGAAGTCAACGTGTCCGGGGGTGTCAATAAGGTTGATTTTGAATTTGTCACCGGCGTACTTCCAGAAGGTGGTAGTAGCAGCCGAGGTAATTGTAATACCGCGTTCCTGCTCCTGCTCCATCCAGTCCATAGTGGCTGCGCCATCATGAACCTCGCCGATTTTGTGGGTAAGACCGGTATAGAAAAGAATACGCTCCGACGTGGTGGTTTTACCGGCGTCGATGTGAGCCATAATACCGATATTACGGGTATATTTTAACTGTTCGTCAGATTTTGCCATTAGAGTAAGAATCTATTGTGTTACCGATGAAAGAGATTAGAAACGGAAGTGAGCGAATGCGCGGTTGGCCTCAGCCATCTTGTGCATGTCTTCCTTGCGCTTGTAAGCGCCGCCCTGTTCGTTGAATGCGTCTACGATTTCGGCAGCGAGCTTCTCAGCCATAGTCTTGCCGCCGCGCTTGCGGGCGTAGAGAATCAGGTTTTTCATCGAGATAGACTCCTTGCGGTCGGGGCGGATTTCAGTAGGCACTTGGAATGTTGCACCGCCGACACGACGTGACTTAACCTCCACGGTGGGAGTGATGTTTTCAAGGGCTTTTTTCCAGATTTCCAGCGGGGTTTTCTCCTCGTTGGGAAGTTTGTTCTTGACAAGGTCAAGAGCGCTATAGAAAATTGTGTAAGAAGTGTTCTTCTTGCCATCATACATCAGGTGATTGACAAATTTAGACACTCTGACATCATTGAAGACGGGATCAGGCAGAACAATCCGCTTCTTAGGTTTAGCCTTTCTCATTTGTTTAATGAAATGTTTTGTTTTTGGTTGCTTGGTTGCTGCATCTTTAATCTTCAACAGCCGCCCTCCGGCGCGCCGTTTACTCAACCTGTGACTTAGCCTTCCAACAAATCAAAAACGGAGGTTGATAACTCTGTTTAGATTTTAATTGTTTCAGAAAAGGAGCGCGAATTACTTCTTAGCTGCTTTGGGACGCTTTGCACCGTACTTGGAACGACGCTGGGTGCGATCCTTGACACCGCTTGTATCGAGCGTTCCGCGAACAATGTGGTAACGCACACCGGGGAGGTCCTTGACACGGCCGCCGCGAACAAGCACGATCGAGTGTTCCTGAAGATTGTGACCCTCGCCGGGAATGTAGCTGTTGACTTCCTTACCGTTGGTCAGGCGAACACGAGCGACTTTACGCATTGCCGAGTTAGGCTTTTTGGGGGTAGTGGTGTAGACACGCACACACACGCCGCGACGCTGCGGGCATGAATCAAGTGCGGGCGACTTGCTCTTATCCTCCAGTGCCACACGTCCTTTTCTTACTAATTGCTGAATAGTAGGCATCTTAGTTCTTTTTGTTTAACTTTGGTTTATTAATCGATTATAATTTTATCTATTTTATACACATCCACGCGCTACCACCTCGCTGACTATCTGACAGTTAGCGTTGCGATAAGCGCAGATTGCTCCGAAAAGCGATGCAAAATTACAAAATAACTTCCTAATTACCAAATATTTTCACATCATTTTCACCAAACGTCGCGCAAGCCTGCCAAGCATTATGCCCTGAAAGATATTTTTATATTTAATTCACGCTGAATTGTGGCTGAATATGAGAATTTTGAAGTAATTTTGCACATCATTTATATCTCAATGAGAAACGCGGTGTTAAAAATAGTCGCCTATTTCGCGACATTTGTCATTATATTCGTTTTGCAGAAACCTGTGTTCTTGGCCGTGTATGCCTCGGGAATCGGAGCATCGCCGCTCGGAAGCCTGTGGCCTGTCGTGGCCCACGGACTGGCGATGGATTGCTCGATGGCCGGGTATCTTACAGCTATTCCCGCCCTGCTCGTCATCGCCTCGCTGTGGACACGGTCGAGGGCGATCGGAATCGTCGGCAACATCTATTCGGCCATCGTCGCAACAGCAATTTCCATTGTTTTCTGCCTCGACATCGTGCTTTACGGCTACTGGGGATTCCGCCTCGACATGACCCCGTTGTTTTACTTCACCACCTCCCCGGCAGCGGCAATGGCGAGCGCGGGGGGATGGATGATTGTCGCGGGGATTGCCGGATGTGCCGCGCTTGCGGCAGCCCTCTACCTCGTGCTGACGCGACTGCCGGGACGCATCACTGTCGCCCCCTCGCGCAACGCTCCCGCAACAGTCGCGGCCACGCTCCTCACCGCAGCCCTGTTCATACCCATCCGTGGCGGGGTGACGGTCTCGACCATGAACCTCAGCCGCGCCTATTTCAGCCAGAACCAGCGGCTGAACCACGCGGCAATAAACCCGATGTTCAGCCTGATGTACTCGGCCACGCACCAGAGCGACTTCGCCTCGCAATACCGCTTTATGGAGCCCGCCGAGGCTGCCGAAATCTTTGCGACGCTGACCGACAGACCGAGTGAGCGTCCCGACACGGCTCTATCTCTCTCCACGACTCCGCGGCCCGACATCGTCATCGTGATTCTTGAAAGTTTCTCGTCCCACCTGATGCCGTCGCTCGGAGGCGACTCGGTCGCTATGGGACTCGACTCCGTCGCCCGTAACGGACTGCTGTTCTCGCGGTTCTATGCCAACAGCTTCCGCACCGACCGCGCCCTGACCTCCATCCTCAGCGCATATCCGGGACAGCCGTCGACAAGCGTGATGAAATATGTCGAGAAGATGGAAAACCTCCCGTCGCTGCCGCGCACACTGAAGGAAAACGGATGGGAGCCGTCCTATTTCTACGGCGGCGATGCCAATTTTACCAACATGCTCGCCTATCTCGTCCGCTCGGGATTTGAAAAAATCACAAGCGACAAAGATTTCCCGCTGGCAGAGCGCACGAGCAAATGGGGCGCTCACGACCACCTGCTTTTTGACAAGGCAGCCGCCGACATCCTCGCCCCTCGCCCCGGCGACAGCCGCCCGCGCCTCGACGTGATTCAGACTTCAATCAGCCACGAGCCGTTTGAGGTGCCATATGACACCCCGCGCTTTTCGGCCATTGACCCGAGAGTGAATGCCTTTGCCTACACCGACAGCTGCCTGACCGCGTTTGTCAACCGCCTCGCCGCGTCGCCGTCGTGGGACAACACGCTCTTGCTCATCGTCCCCGACCACTACGGGGCATGGCCGCGCAATCTTGACAATCCGCTCGACCGCCACGCCGTGCCGCTCGTTGTCACCGGGGGCGCGCTTGCATTGCCGCGCAGAGTCATCGACACTCCCGGCTGCCAGACCGACATCGCAGCGACGCTGCTCGGGTCGCTCGGCATCCCACACGACGACTTCATTTTCAGCAAAGATATGCTCAACCCCGAGTCGCCCCACTACGGAGTATTTACCGAGCGTGACCTCATCGGGTTGATAAGCGACACCGACACCGCGGTGGTCAACCTCGATACCGGCGACACCGTGCCGCCCCACTCCTCTCCCAAGGCCACCACCGAGGCCAAGGCTTTTTTACAGACACTTTACGATAACCTCTCCAATCTCTGACACAACCGATGATTGATTTCCTCAACAATATCGACACGCAGATATTTCTGCTTTTCAACAACACATTGAGACTGCCGGCTCTTGACAACTTCATGATGCTGTTCAGCGGCAAGTTCATATGGGTCCCCATGTATGCCTCGCTCCTTTACATCATGATTAAGTCGTTCACGCCGAGGCAAGTACTCTTATATGTGGCCGCAATCGCGCTGACCATCACACTTGCCGACCAGACATGTGCCACCCTCATCCGCCCCGCCGTGGAGCGGCTGCGCCCATCCAACCTCGACAACCCGCTCTCGGCCCTGACCATCGTCGTCAACGACTACCGTGGCGGCTCCTACGGGTTCCCGTCATGCCACGCGGCCAATTCCTTTGCCCTCGCGGTGTTCTCGTCACTGCTGCTCAGGCGACGCCGGTTCACAGTGTTCATTTTCACATGGGCGGCCTTCAACTCCTTCACCCGTATCCACCTCGGCGTACACTATCCGGGCGACCTGCTTGTGGGCGCAATCATCGGCAGCGCCTGCGGCTGGCTATGCTACCGTCTCGCCCGCATTATCGACTCGCGCCGCAACGCCGACACGGCATCGGCCATGTCGCAACCCGGCATCTCGCTCCCGGTGGGTATGCAGCTGACCCCGGCCCTGTCGTTCAGCTCAATCACCATCCCCCTCGGCGACATCATGACCTGTACCGGAGCCACGACCGTCCTCGCCATCCTCATCGCGTCGGTAGCCATGTAAGGCACCTCGGATGATAAAAAACTTTATCGCGCGTCTGAACCCCCTGCGGTTCAGACGCGTTGTCTTTTTAGTATATAACCCTCACTTACTCAACTTTTTTCAAGACTATGAAGAAATTCCTACTTCTGCCGCTCATGTTGATTGCGACACTGCTCGGCGCCGAAAGCGCGATGAGTTGCTCGCGCATACTTTATGTCGGGAATGACAGCCTGCGCATCGTGGGACGCTCCCTTGACTGGAAAACCCCGATTCCCACCAATATCTATGTCTACCCGCGCGGGATAACCAAGAAAAGCCATAACATCCCCGGAGCCTTCGAGTGGACCTCGCGCTACGGCGCGATATATGCCGTCGGGTATGACGGAGGCATCACCGAGGGGATGAACGAGAAAGGACTCGTCATCAACGGCCTGTTCTGCAAAGGAACCGTATATGACAACGCCGAGACCTCCTCGCTACCACCGATGTCACTGTCGGTATTCATCGGGTGGCTGCTCGACCTGAACGCCACCACCCCCGAGGTGGTCAAGGTGCTGCGCCAACATAATTTCAACATCTCGGGCGAGACATTTGACGGCGGTACAGCGTCGACACTCCACTGGGGTGTGACCGACGCTCAGGGCCGATGCGCGATATTCGAGTTTGACCACGGCAACATCAACATCTATGAAGGCATCGACATGCGGGCGATGACCAACGACCCGTCCTATCCCCAGATTACCGCCATCAACAACTACTGGGACAAAATCGGCGGCGCACACATGCTCCCCGGCACAGTCTCAAGTCCCGACCGCTTTGTGCGCGGCGACTTCTTTGACCGTCATGTGGCAAAAACAGGCGATGCCGACCTCGGAGTGTCAATCATACGCTCGATTCTGATGAACCTCTCGGTCCCCTACACCTATCTCATAGAGGGGGAACCCAACGTCTCGTCGACTCAGTGGCGCTCGTTTGCCAACCTCCGCGACCTCCGCTACTACTTCGACATCGTGACCCACCCGGGGCTGTTCTACATAGACCTCAACAAGTGTGACCTCCGTCCCGGCGCACCGATAATGAAAATCGACAACGAGAAATCGGCCGGCTATATAGGCGATGCCACAGACAGGCTCGAAAAGTCCAAGCCGTTCACACCGATGTACTAAATCAAGCGATATTCCACATCATTTGAGGCGGTTCCGAGGCAATACCCCCGGAATCGCCTCAAAATCGTTGTAAATACGCCGCTTAACTTTGCCGCATTCAAAAAAAATCGTAATTTTGCAGAAATTATCACACCCCATGCGACGACTGTTCATCATATTGACACTGCTCTGCTCGATTGTCACAGCCACAATCGAAGCCGCGCCGCCGCGTTGGGAAACAGTCGAAGTCCCCGACCGCTCCGACATCGAGCACATCGATTCCGACGCCCTCGACATTACGGTCAAGAACGGATATGTCTACATCACCACGACCCGCAGCGTGACCGTCAAAGTGTTCACCATACTGGGCCAGCTCATATCGCAGGAGACCGTCTCACCCGGGACCCACCGCCTGAAAATCACTTCACGGGGAATCTACATCCTCAAGGCAGGATCGGCCACTCGCCGCATAACCCTGTGACCCCCCTATCCCCTACCCTAACCCCCATTGCTCTGTGAACGCGCTGCTGATTATAAACCCCATCTCCGGCACTCGCAAGAAAGACGGACTTGACCGATTTATCATTGACAGACTATCCCCCCTCGGATGGAACATCGAGGCGGTCAGCACCCGTTGCCACGGCGATGCCACCCGTCTCGCGGCTCAGGCTGCCGCCGACGGCCTCCATGCCGTCATCGCCGCCGGGGGCGACGGCACCGTCAACGAAATCGCCACCGCCCTGTGCCACACCGAGACCAACCTCGGCATCATCCCCTGCGGCTCGGGCAACGGCCTCGCACGTCATGCCGGAATACCTATCGACCTGCGCGGAGCGCTCGATGTCATAGCCCTCGACCGCCCGATGAAAATCGACTATGCCACCGTCAACGACCGTCCCTTCTTCTGCACATTCGGCGTGGGATTCGACGCCGAAGTCAGCCAGACATTCGCCTCCCACAAGCGGCGCGGCAAACTCACATATATAAAAAGCACGCTTGAGACCTACGCCCGATTCTCGCCCGACGAATACACCATCGAGGCCAACGGACAGCTCCTCACCGACCGGGCGTTTCTCGTGGCAGCGTGCAACGCGTCACAATACGGAAACAACGCCTACATCGCACCTCACGCGTCGATTGTCGACGGACTGCTCGATGTAACCATAATCCACGCTGGCAACCCGCTGGCAACCGCCCTCGTCGGGGTCGACATGATGACCGGCTTTATCAACAAGAACACCCTTATCGAGACTCTGCGCACACCACGCCTGACCATCACACGCAAGAAACCGGGACCGGCCCACATCGACGGTGACCCGCTGACGATGGGCAGCCGCCTCGACATCATGTGCCACCACAAGGCATTGAGCATATTCGTCCCCTCGGCCGAACACTCGTTCAAGCCCATCATCACCCCCGCCACCGCCATGATCAACGACATCAAGACCGCAATCAACAACATTATATACAAGGAATAAGACACCTCTCCACCCGATTTTATATGCTTTTTTCGGTATCAAACTGACCAAAAGCACTTTTTTCGCTCATTTTAACTGTTTTATTGAAAATAATCACTAAATTTACCACCACAAACAGAACTAAGAGGTTGTTTAAAAACAAATGTGAATCCAAAGCCCGTTTACACGAGTCGGA
>CAMWRO010000117.1 GCA_947176615.1 uncultured Porphyromonadaceae bacterium | reverse complement strand
ATTGCCTCGGCACCCATCTTGGCGACGAATTTTTTGGGATCGTCGTCGGGGAGGTTGCGGTTTTCGGGATCGAGATGGTCGATGATGTTGTAGTATTCTTCCTCGTTGAGGAGGTCAAGTTTCTTCACATCTTCGACTTCGCCCGGATTGAGGACGATGTAGCGCTCATAGTAGATGACCTGGTCGAGCTTTTTCGACGGAATGCCGAGAAGGTATCCGATCTTGTTGGGGAGCGAGCGGAAGTACCAGATGTGGGCTACTGGCACAACGAGCTTGATGTGTCCCATGCGCTCACGACGCACTTTTTTCTCGGTCACCTCGACACCGCAGTTGTTGCAGACGATGCCTTTGTAGCGGATGCGTTTGTATTTACCGCAGTGGCACTCGTAGTCTTTCACCGGACCGAAAATGCGCTCGCAGAAAAGTCCGTCGCGCTCGGGCTTGTAGGTGCGGTAGTTGATGGTCTCGGGCTTGAGCACTTCTCCCGACGAGTTTTTCAGGATCTCTTCAGGTGAAGCGAGTCCGATCGTGATTCTGGAGAAGCTGTTTTTTGCCTTTGGTTCTTTCTTGAAAGCCATCGGTTGTATATGGTGGTTGAGTCTTCTTTTCGGGAAGTGTTAAAGAAAAGTTGTGGGGAGAAAGTTTGCTCAGTCGAGTGTGACGCTGAGGCCGAGTCCGCGCAGCTCGTGGAGGAGCACGTTGAGTGACTCAGGTATGCCTACGGGTGGCATTGCCTCGCCTTTGACGATTGCCTCGTAGGCTTTTGAACGTCCGGTGACATCGTCACTCTTCACTGTGAGGATCTCCTGCAGGATGTGTGCTGCGCCGAATGCCTCGAGCGCCCATACCTCCATCTCTCCGAAGCGCTGTCCTCCGAACTGTGCCTTACCGCCGAGGGGCTGCTGGGTGATGAGCGAGTATGGACCGATTGAACGCGCGTGCATCTTGTCCTCGACCATGTGTCCGAGTTTGAGCATGTAGATTACACCTACGGTCGCGGGCTGGTCGAAGCGTTCGCCGGTACCTCCGTCGTAGAGGTAGGTCTTACCGTAGCGTGGAATACCTGCTTTGTCGGTCCATGCGTTGAGGTCGTCGAGCGATGCTCCGTCGAAGATCGGAGTGGCGAATTTCTCACCGAGCTCGCGTCCGGCCCATCCGAGTACGGTCTCGAAGATCTGTCCGAGGTTCATACGCGAGGGCACGCCAAGCGGGTTGAGGACGATATCTACGGGAGTACCGTCGGCAAGGAACGGCATGTCTTCCTGACGTACGATGCGGCTGACGATACCTTTGTTTCCGTGACGTCCTGCCATTTTGTCACCTACGCTGATCTTACGCTTCTTAGCAACGTAGACTTTGGCCATCTGCATGATGCCCGAGGGGAGCTCGTCGCCTATCGAGATGTCGAATTTCTTGCGGCGGAGCTCGGCGTCGATCTCTTTGGATTTACGCAGATAGTTGACGATTGTAGCGCGTATGAGGTCGTTGCGGTGCTGGTCGGAGGTCCACTTGGAGAGGTTTACGGTGTCGTAGTTGATCTCCTTGAGCGCTCCTGCTGTGAACTTGGCTCCCTTGGGGATTATGTCGCTTCCGATGAAGTCTTTGACTCCCTGGCTAACGCGTCCGGAGACGAGTGTCATGAGTTTCGACACAAGTTTCTGTTTGAGTGCTTCCTGCTGTTCCTCGTATTTCTCGTCGAGCACGGGGAGCTGTGCGGCTGCACTGCGGTTGCGGCGCGGGTTTTTGGCGGCGCGTGAGAAGAGGTTTGTGCCTATGATCACGCCCTTGAGCGAGGGAGATGCTTTGAGCGATGCGTCTTTCACGTCGCCGGCCTTGTCGCCGAAGATGGCGCGGAGGAGTTTTTCCTCGGGGGTGGGGTCGCTTTCGCCCTTGGGGGTAATCTTACCGATCATGATGTCACCGGGGACAACGTGGGCACCGACACGGATAATGCCGCGCTCGTCGAGGTCCTTGGTTGCGTCCTCGCTGACATTGGGGATGTCGCTGGTGAGTTCTTCCATGCCTCGCTTGGTCTCGCGCACTTCGAGCGAATACTCGTCGACGTGGACCGAGGTGAGGATGTCTTCGCGCACTACGCGCTCGTTGAGCACGATGGCGTCCTCATAGTTGTATCCCTTCCAAGGCATGAAGGCAACCTTGAGGTTGCGTCCGAGGGCGAGTTCGCCGTTCTCGGTCGAGTAGCCTTCGGTGAGGATTTCGCCACCGTTGACGCGCTGTCCCTTGTTGCAGATGGGACGGAGGTCGATGGTAGTGCTCTGGTTGGTCTTGCGGAACTTGGGCAAGTGGTATTCCTTGACGCTGTCCTCGAATGAAACAAATTCTTCATCCTCGGTGCGGTCATAGCGGATGCGGATTACGGTAGCGTCGACAAACTCGATGACACCGGGGCCTTCGGCCATGATCTGAGTGCGGCTGTCGCGGATAAGCTGTCCTTCGATGCCTGTTCCGACGATGGGAGACTCGCTGCGGAGGAGGGGAACTGCCTGACGCATCATGTTAGATCCCATGAGGGCGCGGTTAGCGTCGTCGTGTTCAAGGAAGGGGATGAGAGATGCCGCGATAGATGCAATCTGTGTGGGCGACACGTCCATCAGTTCAACCTCGGAGGGGGGAACGATGGGGAAGTCGGCATCGAGACGAGCCTTGACGCGGTCGCGCTGGAACGAGCCGTCGTCGTTGACGGGAGCGTTGCCCTGAGCGATTACCTTGCCTTCCTCAATCTCGGCGGTCAGGTAGATTACCTCGTCGTTGTTGAGGTTTACGCGCGAATCCTTAACCTCGCGGTAGGGAGTCTCGATAAAGCCGAGGTCATTGATCTTGGCATAGACGCAGAGCGAGGAAATAAGGCCGATGTTAGGACCTTCAGGAGTCTCGATGGGGCACAGACGACCATAGTGGGTGTAGTGAACGTCTCGCACCTCGAAACCGGCGCGCTCGCGCGAGAGACCGCCGGGGCCAAGGGCCGACATACGGCGCTTGTGGGTAATCTCGGCAAGGGGGTTGGTCTGGTCCATGAACTGGGACAGAGCGTTGGTGCCGAAGAAGGTGTTGATGACGCTTGAAATTGTCTTGGCGTTGATAAGGTCGATGGGGGTGAAGACCTCGTTGTCACGCACATTCATGCGCTCACGGATTGTGCGCGACATGCGGGCGAGACCTACGCCAAACTGATTGTAGAGTTGCTCGCCGACAGTGCGGACGCGGCGGTTGCTCAAGTGGTCGATGTCATCGACATCGGTCTTGGAGTTGATGAGCTCGATGAGATACTTGATGATGGCGATGATGTCTTCTTTAGTAAGCACCTTCACGTCCATCGAAGTGGTCAGACCGAGTTTCTTGTTGATGCGGTAGCGTCCTACTTCGCCGAGGTCATAACGTTTCTCGGAGAAGAAGAGGTTGGTGATTACCTCGCGAGCGCTGGCATCGTCCGGCGGCTCGGCGTTGCGGAGCTGACGGTAGATATATTGTATAGCCTCCTTTTCAGAGTTGGATGTATCTTTCTGGAGGGTATTGAAGATAATCGAGTAGTCGGAAGTGTTGGCATCCTCCTTGTGAAGAAGGACAGTAGCAACACCCGAGTCGAGAATTTCCTGAATGTTGTCTTCTTCAAGGACGGTCTCACGGTCGAGAATAACGTCGTTACGCTCGATTGAGACAACTTCGCCGGTATCTTCGTCGACAAAATCCTCGACCCAAGTCTTGAGGACACGGGCGGCGAGCTTTCGACCGACTGCTTTCTTGAGGTTGGTCTTGTTGACCTTAACTTCCTCGGCGAGTCCGAAAATTTCGATGATGTCCTTATCGCTTTCAAGACCGATAGCACGCAACAGAGTTGTCACGGGGAGCTTCTTCTTGCGGTCGATGTAGGCATACATCACATTGTTGATGTCGGTTGCAAACTCAATCCACGAACCGCGGAAGGGGATAATACGCGCCGAGTAGAGTTTAGTACCGTTGGCATGGGTTGACTGTCCGAAGAACACGCCGGGACTGCGGTGCAACTGGGAAACGACAACTCGCTCCGCACCATTGATAACAAATGTGCCTTTCTCGGTCATGTAGGGGATGGGGCCGAGATACACATCCTGTATCACAGTTGCAAAGTCCTCGTGGTCAGGGTCGGTACAGTATAGCTTTAATTTGGCTTTGAGGGGGACACTATAGGTGAGACCGCGTTCAAGACATTCTTCAATTGAATAGCGCGGGGGGTCGATATAGTAATCAAGGAATTCAAGTACAAAGTTGTTGCGAGTGTCCGCGATAGGGAAATTCTCGGCAAATACTTTGAAGAGCCCCTCATTATTTCTTTTTTCCGGGGGTGTGTCAAGCTGCAGGAAATCGCGGAAGGATTTCAGTTGCACCTCCAGAAAGTCGGGATAAGGCAGAGGATTTTTTACCGACGCGAAGTTAACACGGGGTTTATCTGTTGTAACTGACATCTATTGGTTAATAAACATTAAAGGAACTCAACTTTAAAAAGAACACGAAAGGTTAAGAATCAACTGTAAAGATGATTCTTAACCTATCTACCTGATTAACAGGGTTATTATTTAAGCTCAACTTCAGCGCCGGCTTCTTCGAGCTGCTTCTTGAGGCCCTCGGCATCAGCCTTAGCGACACCTTCCTTGAGGACGCTGGGAGTACCGTCAACCATTTCCTTAGCTTCCTTGAGGCCAAGACCGGTGAGTTCCTTCACGAGTTTAACAACGGCGAGCTTAGAGGCGCCAGCTGACTTGAGGACTACGTCGAAAGAAGTCTTTTCTTCTTCAGCGGGAGCACCTGCAGCGGGACCGGCAGCAACTGCAACAGCGGCAGCAGCGGGTTCGATGCCATACTCGTCCTTGAGAATCTGAGCAAGTTCGTTTACTTCCTTAACTGAGAGGTTAACTAATTGTTCTGCAAAAGCTTTTAAATCTGCCATTTTAGTATATGATTTAATTGTTATTTTTGTTGGTTGGGAAAAATTTGTGGGGTGCCGGGGATTATGCTGCCCCGGCGGTTGAAATCAGCCTATTAAGCCTCTTTCTTAGAAAGAGTTTCAAGGATGCCGTGGAGCTTGTTGCCACCGCTCTGGAGGGCGGAAACAACATTCTTGGCGGGCGACTGGAGAAGGGCGACAACGTCGGCGATAAGCTCGTTCTTGCTCTTGATAGCAACGAGGGTGTCGAGCTGGTTTTCTCCGACATAAACGGTCTCTTCAACATAAGCTGCCTTGAAACGGGGGAGGGTCTTGTCCTTGCCGGTCAGTTCCTTGATGAGCTTGGCGGGGGCGTTGCCCACGTTGGAGAACATCACAGAAGTAGGACCTTCAAGAGAAGAATAGAGTTCAGAATAGTCACCGTCAAGTGACTCAAGAGCCTTGTGAAGCAGGGTGTTCTTTACAACCATCAGCTTGATGTCGGCCTTGTTGCAGGCGCGACGGAGGTTGGTAGTCTGCTCGGCATCAAGGCCTGCGGTCTCGGCAAGGTAAAAACAGCTGTACTCTTTGAGAGTCTGAGCGATTTTTTCTATAACAACAATTTTATCTTCCTTTTTCATTGTTCAATCAGTTTTAAGTTATTCGTCGATTGACTTGGGATCAATCTTGATACCGGGACTCATTGTGCTCGAAAGATAAATACTCTTGATATAGGTACCCTTGGCGGTAGCGGGTTTCAGCTTGATCAGCGTGTTGACAAACTCGCGGGCGTTCTCGCGCATCTGCTGGGGTGTGAATGACACCTTGCCGATAGACGAGTGAACGATACCGTTCTTGTCAACCTTGAAGTCGATCTTACCTTTTTTCACTTCCTCGACAGCCTTGGCGACATCGACAGTCACAGTACCGCTCTTGGGGTTAGGCATGAGGCCGCGGGGGCCGAGGATACGGCCGAGGGCACCAATCTTACCCATGATAGCGGGCTGAGTGATGATAACATCGACATCGGTCCAGCCGCCTTTGATTTTTTCGATATATTCGTCCAGACCAACATAGTCGGCACCGGCAGCCTTGGCGGCAGCTTCAGCGTCGGAGTTGCAGAGGACAAGTACACGCACTTGTTTACCGGTTCCGTTGGGGAGCGTAACAACGCCACGCACCATCTGGTTAGCCTTACGGGGGTCAACGCCGAGGCGGACATCCATGTCAAGGGAAGCGTCAAATTTGGTGAAAGTAATTTCTTTCACGAGTTCCACGGCTTCAGCAAGAGTATAAACTCGGCCAGCTTCAATCTTCTCTTGGGCCAACTTTTGATTTTTCGTCAGTTTACTCATGTCAATTGAAGTTTTTAGAGGTTTTCAGGAAAAGCACCTTTCACGGTGATACCCA
Source organism: uncultured Porphyromonadaceae bacterium (assembly GCA_947176615.1). Classification (GTDB taxonomy): domain Bacteria; phylum Bacteroidota; class Bacteroidia; order Bacteroidales; family Muribaculaceae; genus Duncaniella. The sequence goes on along the minus strand of CAMWRO010000117.1, from coordinate 1,998 downwards.
TACTTCTTGCAGTTCCGGCAACCATGCGCATTGCCGATGCAACGGTAAAGCAGTTCAAGTCAGGCATCTTGTCTTCGGCGATAGCCTTGACCTGTTCCCAAGTCACTTCGCCCACCTTGTTACGGTTAGGCTGCTTGGAGCCGCTCTTGAGCTTTGTAGCCTCGAGGAGCTGAATAGCGACAGGGGGAGTCTTGACTACGAAGTCGAAGCTCTTGTCAGTGTAATAAGTAATTACAACAGGCAGGATTTTGCCAGCCTTGTCCTGTGTGCGGGCATTGAATTGCTTGCAAAACTCCATGATGTTGATACCCTTGGAACCAAGGGCGGGACCAACGGGAGGCGAAGGATTTGCGGCTCCTCCTTTGATTTGCAATTTAATCTGACCTGCAATTTCTTTAGCCATGATAAATCTTAGTTTATAAAGTTGTTAATCGGTTAAAACGACACTGTTCAGTCACCTTGCAGCCGCTGCCTCGTAACCGGCAGGAGCGTTGTGGCAAATTCCAGCATCTCCCGGGGTGACATTTCCACATGACAATCCCCCGTCTCTTTTCAGCGCCGGGGTCAGTGCCACAGAGGGTGTGTCACCGCGTGGGTCTATTCACGCTCTACCTGCGAATTTTCAAGTTCAAGCGGGGTTTTACGCCCGAAGATCTTGACCATTACCTTCAGTTTCTTTTTCTCGCGGTTGACTTCCTCAATTGTGCCGGAGAATCCGTTGAAAGGACCGAAAGTCACCTTCACCGATTCACCCACCATGTAGTCATTACCGTCATCGGCGGTGTCAATCAGCGCGTCGGCTGCACCAAGCATCCTGCGCACTTCGCTTTCACGCAATGCCTCGGGAGCTGCGTTTTTTCCGCGACCCCTGAGGAAATCGATAACGTTAGTGGTATTGCGCAGTTCATAGAGAACTTCGCCTTGAAGATCACACTCGACAAAGACGTAGCCGGAATAAAGGTTTTTCTCTTTGATAACCTTCTTTCCGTTACGCACGGTCAGCACTTTTTCAGTAGGAATCAATACTTGGAAGACATATTTACCGAGGTCGGTGTTACGGATTGCTGCATCCAAAACTTCCTTGACCTTGGCTTCCTTGCCTGAGATGGCACGCAGAACGTACCATGCTTTCTTTCCTTCAGCCATTGATTATCGACGTTAAAAGATTACTGACCCAAACCGTAGATAAAGTGCATGATAGTATCGACCACCTGGTCCATCACAAAGACTATCGCGGCAATAATGATGGAAGCAATCAACACGATAATCGCGCTCTTGACCAGTTGGCCTTTAGTAGGCCAAGAAGTCTTATACCGCAACTCGGTGTAAGACTCCTCGATATCCGTAAGTAGTTTCAGTTTGCTCATTTCTTATTTTTTCTAAGCACGGGACGAGAGACTCGAACTCCCGACACCCGGTTTTGGAGACCGGTGCTCTACCAACTGAGCTAGTCCCGTATAGGTAAAATCGGCTCCCGACTTTCAGATTACTCTCGCCACCGAGAGCCGATTTTAGGTTTTCTTTCCATCGGGGGACATGGTGTCCCTCAAGGGAATCGACTTATATTGTATTAGTCGAGGATTTCAGTGATCTGACCTGAACCAACGGTGCGGCCGCCTTCACGGATAGCGAAACGAAGACCGGTATCGCATGCTACGGGGTTGATGAGGTCAACGATGATTTCAACGTGGTCACCGGGCATTACCATTTCTACACCTTCGGGAAGGGTGATTTCGCCAGTCACGTCAAGTGTGCGGATGTAGAACTGGGGACGGTAGTGGTTGTGGAACGGAGTGTGACGGCCACCTTCCTCTTTCTTGAGGATGTAGACAGAAGCCTTGAATTTGCTGTGGGGCTTAACAACTCCGGGGTGGCAGATTACCATACCACGCTTGATTTCCTTCTTGTCGATACCGCGGAGAAGGAGACCTACGTTGTCACCGGCTTCGCCCTGATCGAGGAGCTTGCGGAACATCTCAACACCGGTAACAACCGACT
>CAMWRO010000116.1 GCA_947176615.1 uncultured Porphyromonadaceae bacterium | reverse complement strand
GGATGGGCTCGTCGCCGAAACGCAGGTGAGAGCAGGTGAAACCGCCCGACTTCTTGGAGTCGTAGGCGAAGTAAGCCTGACAATATTTGTTAGTATTGTCACCGATAATCTTCACAGAGTTCTTGTTGGCGCCCACGGTACCGTCGGCACCGAGGCCGTAGAACTTAGCCTCGAAGATGCTTTCGCCGCCGAGAGCGACTTCCTCCTTGAGGGGGAGCGAAGTGAAGGTCACGTCGTCGACAATGCCGAGAGTGAAGTGGTCCTTGGGAGTGGGGAGGGCGAGGTTCTCGAACACGGCGATAATCTGTGCCGGGGTGGTGTCTTTTGACGCCAGACCATAACGTCCGCCGACGATGAGCGGGGCGTTCTCCTTGCCATAGAAGCAGTCCTTGACATCGAGGAACAGCGGCTCGCCGTTGGCTCCGGGTTCCTTGGTGCGGTCAAGCACGGCGATGCGCTTGGCGGTAGCGGGCACGGCAGCGAGGAAATGCTTGGCCGAGAAGGGACGGTAGAGGTGAACCGAAACGAGGCCCACTTTCTCGCCGTTCTTCACGAGGTGGTTGATAGCTTCCTGAGCGGCCTGAGTAACCGAACCCATAGCGATGATGACGCGGTCGGCATCGGGCGCACCGTAATAGTTGAACAGACCGTAGTTGCGGCCGGTGATGCGGTTGATTTCGTTCATGTATTCCTCCACGATTGCGGGCACGGCATCATAGTACTCGTTGCAAGCCTCGCGGTGCTGGAAGAACACGTCGCCGTTCTCGGCCATACCGCGTGCGACGGGAGCGTCGGGGTTGAGGGCGCGGCGGCGGAAAGCGGCAAGAGCCTCTTGGTCAATCAGGGGAGCGAGCTCGTCCTGATCGATGACCTCGATTTTCTGAATCTCGTGGGAGGTGCGGAAACCGTCAAAGAAGTTCACGAAAGGAACGCGCGACTTGATGGTCGACAGGTGGGCGACACCCGAGAGGTCCATAACCTCCTGAACGCTGCCCTCGGCAAGCATGGCGAAGCCTGTCTGGCGCACCGACATTACATCCTGATGGTCACCGAAGATTGACAGGGCGTGGGATGCGAGAGTACGAGCCGAAACATGGAACACGGTCGGGAGCAACTCGCCTGCAATCTTGTACATGTTGGGGATCATCAGCAACAGACCCTGCGACGCAGTGTAGGTAGTGGTCAGGGCACCTGCCTGAAGCGAGCCGTGAACAGCGCCGGCGGCACCGCCCTCGCTCTGCATTTCCTGTACCATAACAGTTTCGCCGAAGATGTTCTTGCGGCCTGCGGCAGCCCATTCGTCGACATATTCAGCCATAGTCGACGACGGAGTGATGGGGTAGATTGCGGCAACCTCCGAGAACATGTAGGAGATATGGGCCGCAGCCTGATTACCATCACAGGTCAAGAATTTTTTTTCTTTACTCATAGTTGGTTAAATGTAATCTATTTGTATTGAGATTAATTTTGTCTAACGTATTAATGCGCAAAGGTAGCAAAAACCGCTCAATCAGCCAAATTGAATCGTTAAATTACAATAAAGGCAAGTTTAAAAATATCAAATCGTCATGCCGGGGCTGTATCGTATGGGGGTTAAGTCGTCAGCGGGTCATTCGGCACGGGATACTGACTAAAATTATTGCAATGCCGCTATAAAAGTGTTAAATCGCAATCTGACAAGATTGCCTCCTTTGAATAGCTCCGGGTTGCGTCTCTGCAACCCGGAGAATAGGTTAAAGCAATAATGAATCTGCAAAGATTCTTCTTTTGCATTCGAGAAGAATCTTTGCAGATTCACTTTATTTGATGATATGTTTCCGGGGGTTGCGGAAACGCAACCCCCGGCTATTCAAAGAATAATCCTTGCGGATTAAATATTACTCGATTACTCGGTGCAAAACTCAGTTCCGCAACCCCTCCTGTTCAATGCAAAATCCTATCGGATTTATAGATTGAATAAAAGGGCATAAAACATGCTGCGCGCAAAATTTTTTCGGGCGAAATCCATGCTGCGCGCAAAATGTTAGGGTGTTTTACAGAATTTCATCGATGAACGGAAGCATATAGACCGGGAGGTAACGTATGATACCCTCTTTGGTCATATCTTTGGTGTAAACGATAAAAGGAGTTTTGATTTTCCCCGAATATTTTTGGCAGAAGGCGTCAAGCGACGCATGAGCCTTATAGCCTGATGATTTTACTTCTATCGGGTCTATCTTATCCTTGTCGCTGATTAGAAAATCCACCTCATAGAGATGACGGCTTTTGTCGGTCGGAAAGGTGTAATAGAATAGTTTTCTCCCTGTGGCTGTGAGGATTTGAGCTACAACGTTTTCATAGAGGTATCCGAGGTTGGCCTCAAGTTTGTCAGACAGCAGTTTCTGATATATTATATTCTCGGTAAATTCTTTATCCTTAAATGCGAGAGTTACAAAAAGGCCCGTGTCGCCGACAAATAATTTGAAATAGTCTTTGTCATAATCCATTGCAAGGCCATTGGAAGGGTCGGTTGTGTGATAGCACACGTTTACTGTCATGGAGGCAGCGAGTTCCGATATAAACGAGTCTTCTTTTTCCTTGGTAAGATTTCCGAGCAGCGAATGTGGCATGTAGCGTGAGATATTGCGGGATAGCTGTGCCGGGATGTCGTCGAAAAGCCGCCCAATGCGTCCTGAATTGTCTATTTTCCTAAAGTCGGATTCATATAGCCGGATGATGTTCCGTTTAATACGGTCGACGGATGACAGATTGAGCGTGTTGATATATTCGTTGACAGCCTGTGGCATCCCTCCGACAAGCATATAGAGGCGAAAATCCCTCATAAGTTGTCTGTGGGCGACATCCCCGAGTGGTTTTCCACGCTTGATAGCTTCCCGTAGCAGTTCCGGGGTTGCAGTATCGCCAAGAGCCCACCGAAACTCCTCAAAATCGAGAGGATACATCGAAATCGATTCTTCCTCACTGGGAATTAAAATGTCTTTGACGTTCTTGCTAATCGAAATGAGTGATCCCGTTTCGATATAGTCAAACCGGCCATCGGCTACAAGATGCTTTATTGCCTGCCGTGCCCGTGGATTAAACTGAACCTCGTCAAAGATTATGACCGATTTGCGCGGGGTGAGTCTGACATGAAATTCAAACTGCAATTGCATGAAAAGCGTGTCAAGGTCAGAAATGTCATTGAAAAGCGCGTTGACTCGGGCAGATGCTTTTGAGAAATCTAATAACAGGTAGCTTTCATATTCATTTCGTGCAAATTCTTCGGCAAGTGTGGACTTCCCGACTCGACGCGCGCCCTCGATTAGTAATGCTGTGCGGCCATTGCTCTGTTCTTTCCACTGTAATATTCGGGAGTACAGTTTGCGCTTGAATATGTTAATCTGTTCTGCCATTGTGGTTTCTGTTTATATAACAATGTGCAAAATAACAGCTTTTTTCGGATTGCGCAAAATTTTTTTGACCGAAATACATGCTGCGCGCAAAATTTTTTTGACCGAAATCCATGCTGCGCGCAAAATGTTAGGGGGTTATTGAGGCTCAACGGCGGTGACGATGCATGTCGACGCGCCGCGCCACGGGAGGGTGCCGTAGAATCGCTCGTAGGTGACGCGCACGGGCCGTCCCGACCCTTGGAACGACTGCATGGCGCGGGCCACGGAGTCATTGGGGATGGAGAAGACGAAGTCGCGGGTGTAGACGTGGGTCGTGTCGGTGAGGGCGGTTTCGGAAATCATTTCCCCTTCAAATGTCTTGAAAAAAATGCCGCGCCGCTCCACGTTGGTGATATATCCGGTCATGCGCGAGTCGGTGACATAGGGGGTGAAATAGCGGATGTAGATGGTGGCGGCGAGGGCGACGATGACAATTGTGAAAAACCACACCCATCCTCGCCTGCAACCGCGCCGCTTGGAGGGGAGCTGCGGGGTGACGGGCGGTGTGTCGTCAAAGTGAATCCGGCGCGACGGTTCCTGCGGCTCGGCGGCAGGACGTTCCGGTTCTGAGGGGGCGTTCTTGTCGAAGTCGTGGAGGAAGTAGTCGGGGTTGTTGTCGTCGAAATTCATTGTTGCAGGGTGGGTTTACGTTTTTTGCGCAGGGAGATGGCTATGAAGGTGAAGATGCCGAGGAGGATGAGCAACAGAGTCTGCATGCCCATGACGAGGTTGGCAAACGAGGTGGCATATTCCCTCGTCAGGCCCGGGATTCCGGCCGAATAGAGGCTCAGGCCGAAGATGATGGCCCACTGCCACGGGCCGATGCCGCCGTTGGAGGGCACGCCCATCGAGATGCTCGACAGGACAAAGCACACGAGCACGGCTATGGTGCCGTAGCGCGACACGACCTCGGCGGTCAGCGGGAAGGAGAAAAACGCCACATAGAGCTGAAAGAAGTAGCATCCCCACACGAGGCATGTCAGCACCAGCCAGCGGCCTTTGCCCGGCATCTTGACGATGACGGCGAATCCTTCCCACAATCCTTTCCACAATGAGCGGATCTTGGCAATCACCTTGTTGTCGGGGAACTTGACAAATATCCATGTCACCAAGGCGAGACAGGCCACGATTCCGGCCCAAAGGGCGGGAGAGGTCAGCAGGTTTATAACGCCGTCATAGGCATCGGGGTTCTGCGAAAGGTATTCCATGAGCTGCGGTCCTGCGAGGAGGAATGTCGCGGCGGTGATAATCGCCACCGTCACTGTGTCGGCGAGACGGTCGGCCACCATCGACCCGAAGACGGTCGTGAAGGGTGCTTTTTCCTCGGCGGCGATGTAGCCTGTGCGCCACACCTCGCCCAAGCGGGGAAACACGAGGTTGACCGCATAGGTGCCGAAGATGCTGAGGGTCAGCTCCCACAGCGATGCGTTGATGCCGAGCGCGCGCAACTGTATCTGCCATCGCGCGGCACGGAAAACGTGGGAGAACACGCTGACCACAAGTGCCAGCCCTATCCACCAGAAATTGCAGTCGCGGCGGATGATTTCCATCATCTCGCCGAAGTTGATATTGTGGAAAAGCAGCCAGCAGAGACCGACGGTGATGACGAGCGGCAGTCCGTATTTCAGCAGGTAGGTCCAAAAGGTTGCTTTGCTTGATTGCTGAGATTGAATTTCTTGATTCATCACATTATTTTATTAAGACAGCGCAAATTTAATGAAAATTTCCGAGAAACAAGTATCCGCTATCTCCCCCATAGTGGTGTGGATGGGAAATAGCGGATATGTGACTTCTCGGGAAAACCGGAATCCTACCCGACGATATACTTGCCGATTTTCAGCATCGAGATGGCGCGGCTGACGAGGTAGGTGGCGATATAGGTCAGCGTCGCGGTGGCGAAAATGGTGACCGGCACGGGCAGAACCTCGTTGAGCGGTGCGAAGATGTAGGGGAGAAACAGCATGTGCATCAGGTACATGCCATAGCTTACCGCCGAGATGCTCATGACCGCCCCATAGACTTTTTTGCCCGAATAGTTTATCTGCTTTATGAGCATGAACGCGCCGAAACTCATCAGCACCGGGGCAAACGATGTGGTCTGCCAGCTCAGCTCAAGCAGCCTGACCTCATCGACCGTGAACGACCGGGTGTAGAACCACCGGATACATATCCCGTACCCCGCAAGAAAGCAGGGGAGCGCGACGGCGAGTGTCTTTTTCATGTCCCAGTCGAGATATTTGCGTATGTAGTGGGCGAGGATGACATATCCGACGTAGCCTGACACATAGTAGAACAGCGGGAAGGGGTTCCACCAGCATTCGCCGAAGATGTCGCCGAAAATCTCGTGGGCGTGCCAGAAAAGGGTCGTGAACAGCCACAGCAGGATGTAGCATTCCTCCTCGCGGCGGCTCACACGTTCAAGCCACGGCGTGAGAACAGGCATGATGATATAGATGCCGAGCAGCATGTAGATGAACCACAGGTGTGACGCGCGGGGGATGAAATTGATGGCAATCTGCGCGAGGTTGGCCTTCGCGGTCTCGATGGATATTTCACCCCACAGGGCAGGCAGCACGGCATAGATGACGAGCCACAGTGCAAACGGCACGACCACGCGCATCAGCCTCTTGCGGAAAAATGTCCCGGTGTCGGTGCGCAGCGGCACGAGAAGATAGGCCGAGGCCATCAGGAACAGCGGCACCGCCGGACGCACGAATCCGTTGATGAGGCACACGCTCCACCGTCCCAATTCCGACGGAAACGAGAAGGAATAATCATTGGAATAAACACACTCCGAGGCATGGACGACCATAACCATGAAACAGGCTATGACTCGCAGCCAGTCAAGAAAAACTACACGTTGTTTCGGTGGCATAGCACTAAGGTAATTGAGAATTGACAATTGAGAATTGAGAATTGATGATTTTTCTTTTCGACAAAGTTAATCAAATAATCCTACCGTCGCGCGCCGTGACACAAACGTGTTAAAAATTGGCAGAAAGGAGACATTTTGGCAGCTTTTTTAACTATGTCGTCACTAATGAGTCAAATGTGTATAAATATGATATAGCCATATAATAAAATGGCCGGGAATAAATACTATCTTTGCCTATATAAAAATGAAAGACTATGAAGAAACTGCTATGTTTATTATTGATGGTTGTGGCTGTGATGCTTACGGCCTGTCATGACGACGACAGTGTGTCGGTGGGGAAGGTGTGGGTTTATTATGGCTACGAAGTGTCACGGCTTGACGACGGGGCCTATATCATAAAGAGCAAGGAGGAGTATCGTCAAGTCATGGGAACCCCGATGCCGGGTGACTGGAACATAGACTTTGGCAAAACCGCCCTTGTTATCGCTAAAGGAACTGTTAATCAGGGAATCAGAGGGATTAAGGCTGAAGGAAACCTTGGCGATGACGGTGAATATATTGTCAATGTGACTCTCACGCTCAATCTCACTATGCCGATCGAGTCATGGGGTATCGCGATAGTCATGCCGCGGTCGTCAAGCAGTGATGTAACGCTGAATGTTTCCCGTGTCAACGCCTCTCGGCCAGAGTGACGGCGCGGAGTGGGGAGAGGGCGACCGAAGTGGCTTTAAACTTGACATCACGGGCGGTCACGGTGAAGTCTTTTCCATCGGGCGCGGGGATGGGGAGAAGTATCTCCTGAAACGCGAGACCCGGGACGCGGGCGGCTTTGTAGACCGCCTCTTTGGTGGTCCATGCAAGTAGCAGCAGGGCGGGGGAGTCGTAGACGGTGACCTCGGCCGGTGTCATAAACCTCGCGGCCACGCGGCGCAACTGTTCGCGCCATGTCTCGGTGTCGATTCCTATCGACACATCTTTCTCGCGCGTCACGGCAAGCAGGCACCGGTCGGCGCAGTGGGAAATGGAAATCATCCCTTCAAAATCACATCCCTTGACCAGCGGCCTCCCTTCATCGTCGTGGTCGAGCCGCGCGCTATCGCCGAAAGCCTTGGCAATCAATGACATCGAGGCATTCCGTTCCATCTCGCGACGGCTCATGCCGGTAGCGGCATCTATCGGGGTGTCATATATCTCAATCATGGCGGATGGTTTTTAGCGTGTGGAGCATGTCGCGCGACACGGCATCCACGACAGGCGCGATGCTGTCAGGCGCAAAACCCGCATCGACATTGATATACATCGCTCCCGACACGACAATCCCGTTGTCGGCGGCGATAAACTGTACCGGGGTCGCGCTCCCTGCGCGGGTGACGGTCATGGTGCAGTCGAGACCACCCTGTGACGTGAGCCGCGTCATTTCCGAGTCGGCGCCGCCGCTGTTCAGCGCCATGCGTTCCGTGCGGTTGGCAATCACCTCGTCGACATTCTCGCTTGTCACGGGGGTAAAGGTGCAGTAGATTGCGGTTTCGGGGAAATAGCCGGGGTAAGTGATTGTGAGCCACACGGTCTCGTCCTGTTCCCTGCGTTCTGTCGATGCCGAGGCGTTTATCTCGAAATGCATCGGAACCGAATCGGCCGACACATACCTCTCGGCAGGAATCTCGATGCGCGGAAAAGCCACAGGCCGCGGCACCGCCCGCTCCTCGCGCCGGCACCCCGTCAGGACAAGCATAATGGCAATTGCCACGCCCGCTCCACAGTAGCGTCGCGCCGTGGCGCGACCGAGTCGCAAAACACGCATATCAAGCTAAACCTTAGAGGTTGTTTAAAAACAAATGTGAATCCAAAGCCCGTTTACACGAGTCGGATTTTGTCATGAATCGAGGGAGCATAGCTGTAGCTATGTGACCGAGATTCAGGGCAAAAGGCGACCGTGAAAACGGGTGCGACAAAACATTTATTATAAACCGCCTCATGGTTAAATTTTGAAATTAATATCTAAATGAAGTTACATCATCCTCATGGCAGCCTCTTTCGTTACCTCGTCATTACACCTCGGTCACATAGCTA
>CAMWRO010000115.1 GCA_947176615.1 uncultured Porphyromonadaceae bacterium | reverse complement strand
ACATCTCCGAGGACGACATGCAGCGCATCGCCGACGGCATCGAGCTTGAAGACGGCCCCATCCACGCCGATGCTATCAGCTACGCCACCGAGACCGACCGCAATCAGGCCGGCATTGAAATCCACTCGGGACGCAACCGCATCGTGCGCCGCATCTTCGAAAGCCTCGGCTACCATGTGACCAAGCTCGACCGCGTTTATTTTGCAGGACTCACCAAGAAAAACCTGCCTCGCGGACGCTGGCGCTACCTCACTCAGGAAGAGGTCAACTTCTTGAAGATGGGATCATTTGAATAAAGAACACATTTATAGTGTCGGGGGTGTGCGATACGCGCTTTCCCGACACTATTTCTAACAAATAAACCAACCTCACAAATGAAACGAACCAAAGTTAACGGTCTGCTCGATGGGTCCCTTATCGGACAAGAGGTCGAGGCCAAAGGGTGGGTGCGTACCCGCCGAGGCAACAAACACGTTCAGTTTGTTGCGCTCAACGACGGCTCGACCATCAAAAACATCCAGATTGTATTTGATATGGCCAAGTTCTCTGACGACGACCTCAGACCCGTCACCACAGGCTCAAGCATTCGTGTGACCGGCACGCTCGTAGAGTCACAGGGAAAAGGTCAGACTTGTGAAATCCAAGCCGACACGCTCGAAATCTACGGCACCGCCGACCCCGAGAAGTATCCCTTGCAGAAGAAAGGCCACACACTCGAATTCCTTCGCGAAATCGCCCACCTTCGTCCCCGCACCAACACTTTCGGTGCAATCCTGCGCGTGCGCAGCACACTGGCATTTGCCGTTCACAAATTTTTCACCGAAAAAGGATTTGTCTACCTCAACACACCCCTCATCACCGCGAGCGACTGCGAGGGTGCCGGGGCAATGTTTCAGGTAACCACCCTTGACCTTGAAAATCCGCCCCGCAACGAGGAAGGCAAAATCGACTACTCTCAGGATTTCTTTGGAAAAACAACTGCCCTGACCGTGTCAGGACAGCTCGAAGGAGAGCTTGGTGCTACCGCGCTCGGCGAAATATACACTTTCGGCCCCACATTCCGTGCCGAAAACTCCAATACCCCCCGCCACTTGGCCGAGTTTTGGATGATTGAGCCTGAAATGGCTTTCTATGACATCACCGACAACATGGACCTCGCCGAGGAATTTGTCAAATACTGTATCAAGTATGCCCTTGACAATTCCCGCGACGACATCGAGTTCCTTGCGTCGATGTATGACAAAGAACTTATCGAGCGCCTCAACTTCGTTGTTGACAATGAGTTTGTACGCCTCACCTACACCGAGGGTGTCAAGATTCTTGAAGAATCGGGACGCAAATTTGAATTCCCCGTCCACTGGGGCACCGACCTTCAGAGCGAACACGAGCGTTATCTCGTTGAGGAACACTTCAAGAAACCTGTAATCCTGACCGACTATCCCAAGGAAATCAAGGCATTCTACATGAAGCTCAACGACGACGGAAAGACCGTCCGCGCGATGGATGTGCTTTTCCCCCACATCGGCGAAATTATCGGCGGCTCGGAACGCGAGGCATCCTACGACAAACTCGCAGCCCGCATCGAGGAACTGAACATCCCGATGAAAGATATGTGGTGGTATCTCGATACCCGTCGTTTCGGCACCGTGCCGCATTCAGGTTTCGGCCTCGGATTCGAGCGCCTCGTCCTCTTTGTGACAGGCATGGCCAACATCCGCGATGTCATCCCATTCCCCCGTTTCCCCAAAAACGCCGAATTCTAATCGCTGCGTTTACCGATAAAAAAATGCGCATGAGACCTCGTTGCCTCATGCGCATTTTTATTATTTGTATATGTGTTCAATCAGACCGCATAACCGAGCCACGACAAAATCAGCGGGGCAAGCAACGCGGTGAAAAGACCGTTGAGAGTCAGGCCGAGCGATGAAAACGCCCCGCACCTCTGACCACGCTCCTCCATTACCGCTGCGGTGCCTACAGCATGAGCAGCCGTGCCTATCGACAACCCTGTCGCAATCGGACTCTTTATATGGCTCATCCTTACCATTCTGAAACCTGCCATACCTCCAAAAATCCCGGTACACACAACCACGGCCGCTGTCAACGACGGAATACCACCCATAGCCGTTGCAATTTCCATCGCAATGGGAGTGGTGACAGCCTTCGGAGCGAGGGACAGAACAATTTCTTTTGTCGCACCAAGAAATTCGGCAACCAAGACCACCGACACTATCCCGACAACACATCCGGCCAGCTCGGCAAGCAATAACGGCAATAATTGTTTCCTGATGTTTTCAAGCTGACGGTACAGCGGCACCCCGAGTGCCACTACCGCAGGTTTCAGCCAAAACTCGATATAGTCCCCACCCTCGCGATACGTTTCATAATCGATACCGAAACAGCTCAGCACCACTATCAGCACCACAATTGAAATCAATATCGGGTTAAGAAACACGATTCCGGTTCTGCGCTGAAGCAATCTCGACACGAGAAAGACAATAAATGTCAGCGCGATAAGGAATATTTTATTCGTGAGAAATTCCATAATTAATTAACGTGTTTGTCCAACAGCCTCTTATTCCACTGATTCCCCCACCCTGTGACGGGACGAACCGATACGTCTGACAAATTGATGCACCCACCCGGTGACAGCTATAATGAGAAACGTGCTGACCACTGACGCGCCGACAATCGGAAGCCATTGTTCTGAAACAAGCCCCAGACACCTCATCAACCCTACCCCGGCCGGGACAAAAAAGAACCCGAGATTGCCTACGAGAAAATCAGAGACCTTATCGACCCACATCAGCCTGACAATTCTAAGTTTCAGAGCCGCGGTGAGAAGCAACATCCCGATGATGCTTGACGGGATAGGAATACCGGTAAAATACACAACTGTCTCACCTATCGCAAGAAACGCGAACAAAACCGCACATTGTAAAATCATAACGCATAATAATAATGCCGCAAAATTATAAATTAATCCCCACAAAAACAATACTACGCCGGTTAATCTATGCAACAACACCGGTTATTGGGTTTGTCTGAGCATCGCGATTTATCGCGATAGGTTGTCTGAGTTACATTAATTAGAGACTCTTTTGCCTGCAAATGCTGAAATCTCGCGATTTATTGCTATTTTTGCAATAGAGTCAAAATTATAATTCAACCAGCATGGAAATGAACCTGCCTCCGAGGGTTGCCGGCAAACCGTTAACCATTGATACTGAGAACTCTCGCCAAATCATCATAATCGGGGCCAACGGCTCGGGTAAGACAAGATTTGCCTCCCGCTTGGCTGCCGATATGGGAGAGAGCGCATTTCGCATATCGGCACTAAAGGCTCTCTACGGGGTGGCCGATGAAAATCTCCCGGTCAACCGTCTTTACAACGAGACTGTCAAAGCGACCGGTTTGCTCAAAGCCGACATCACAGGTGAGTTTGACCGACTCATCGCGTTGCTCCTGAACGAGGAAATCCTTGCCCATCTCGAATCAAAATATCAGCACGACGGCTCCCCGATGCCTACGACTCGCCTCGACAAGGTTATCGCGATGTGGGAAGAAATATTTCCGGCCAACAAAATCCTTATCGAAAGCGGTCGCATGCTCTTTGGACGCATATCGGAAGGCGGTTCCTACCCCTCGGCTCGGCTCAGCGACGGGGAACGGGCCGTCATATATTACATCGGAGCCGTGTTGCTGGCTCCGGCAGGAAGCGCAATTTTCGTAGACTCACCTGACATTTTCCTGCATCGCTCCTCAATCCAGTCACTATGGAACCGCATTGAGCAGATGCGTCAGGATTGCACGTTTGTCTACACGACCCATGACCTCACATTTGCATCCTCGCGCAGTGAAGGAACTACCATCTGGGTCAAAAACTACGACCCGGAAAAAGCCGAATGGGACTATGACACCCTCCAGTCTCAGTCGGGACTAAGCGAGGAGCTTTACCTTGCCATACTTGGTGCGCGCAAACCGGTACTGTTTATCGAAGGTGATGGAGTCAACTCTTTCGATGCAAAACTTTATCCTCTCATTTTCAAGGACTACACCGTGGCATCAATCGGCGGGTGCAATCAAGTCATCGAGGCAACGAGAACGTTCAACAGTCTCAGCTCCTTCCACAATCTCGACGCAGCGGGCCTCGTCGACCGCGACCGCCGCGATCCCGGCGAAGTAAAATATCTCCGCAGCCGCAAAATATTTGTCCCCGAGGTTGCCGAAATTGAAAACATCTTCATGCTGGAAGAAATAATCCCCACTGTCGCTTCCCACAACAACCGCAACGAGGACAAGGCATTTGAAAAAGTGAGAAAGGCAATCTTCCACATTTTTGAATCAGACTTGAAACAGCAGGCCCTTCTGCACACCCGGCACAAGGTAAAGAAAACGCTTGAGCACCGCATCGACGGCCGGTTTGCCAATATCAACAAACTGGAGGAACATATCAACGACCTCGCTCAGGCCATCAACCCGCGCGGACTCTACGAGGAATTTTGCCGCGAGTTCCGCATGTATCTGAGACAGGGCGACTATAACTCCATTCTGCGCGTCTACAACCGCAAGTCGATGCTCGTCGAAAGCCATGTCTCTGAATTGTGCGGCGTGCGCGGGCATGACAAAAACTCCTATGTCAGAGCCATCCTATCTATTCTGCGGGAAGACGGACCCGATGCCGACCGCATCCGGCACGCCGTCGAGTTGTGCATCGGCATAAACCGACCGGCGCAATCTGACGTTTAAACAATTAGTAAAAGACCATTATGAAACAGACTGAAATCATCTCCAACATAAAGACGCGACTCGGAATCGAGTCGCTCAATGACATGCAGCTCGTCATGAGCGGCATCGAAACCCGTGGCACAGCCGTGCTGCTTGCCCCGACCGGATCGGGCAAAACCGTAGCATTCGCCATCCCCATGCTACGCAGCCTCCCCGCTCCGCAAAATAAGGTAATGGCACTTGTCATCGCACCCTCGCGCGAACTCGTGTTGCAGATAGCCGAGGTAATCCGCCAGATTGCCACCGGTTACAAAACCACCGCCCTCTATGGCGGCCACCCCATGCAAGAGGAAATCAATTCTCTGTCAGTCACCCCCGACATCATCGTTGCTACCCCGGGCCGACTTCTCGACCACCTCAAGCGCGGTCAGCTCGACCTGTCAGCGGTCGGAACACTCGTCCTTGACGAGTATGATAAGTCGCTCGAACTCGGTTTTGCCGACGAGATGCGACGCATCGTGAAACATCTTAGACAGATGAAATTCCTGATTCTGACATCTGCCACCCCTCTCGCTGAGAAACCCGACTGGCTTCCTCTCGCCTCCCCCCTTGTCATTGATTTTTCGGCAAAAAGCGACTCTCCGCGCAGCCGCACACAGATTGTACACATCGAAAGTCCATCGCGCGACAAAATCGACACGCTGACCGACCTTCTCAACACCCTTCCCGATGGACGCGTGATTGTATTTGCCAACCACCGAGAAAGCGTGGAACGCATCTACGACATACTCCGGAGCCGCAACCTCCCTGTCGGGATATATCACGGCGGACTGGAACAGCACGACCGCGAAAATGCCATCGAACTGCTTAACAACAATTCTACCCCCATCCTTGTTTCCACTGACTTAGGTTCACGCGGACTCGATATTTCGGGAGGCGTGGACAGCGTGGTTCACTACCATCTTCCTCCCTCTCCCGAGTCTTGGACCCACCGCAACGGACGCACAGCACGAGTCGACTCGACAGGCACTGTCTATGTCATCACCGCCGACGGTGAGACAATTCCCGACTATGTCGACTGGGACCGAGACTGGTATCCTTCGGGGAAAAGCGACAATCCGATTCGCTCCCTAAACGCCACATTGTATTTCAACGTCGGTAAAAAAGAGAAAATATCGCGTGGCGACATCGTTGGATTCCTGATTGCCAAGGGGGGCCTCACCGCCCAGCAGATAGGACGCATATCGCTGCGTGACCACTGTGCCCTCGTCGCCATTCCACGCGATGCAGCATCCAAGACGCTCGCCGCCGTCACAGGACAGAAAATAAAAAACACCCGCGTCAAGATTTCGCTTATCGACGGATTACGTCATCATGGATAAATAATGGTGGGAATCAGACAGATAACTGCATTGCCGACCTTGATGCACTGGCGCGCCGAAGTTCTTAAAAATGACTTAGGCACAGAGCCTAATCCGCGACTGCTTGTGTCAAACAGGCAGTATTATCGCTGACACATCGCCGACGGCACACACATGGCTTTCGTCGCTGATTGTGACGGAGTGGAATGCGGGTGTGGGGCCGTCAGCTTTACCGAGGAACTTCCATCGCCCGAAAACCCCGCCGGAAAGTGTGCCTGTCTGATGAATATATATGTACGCAAGCCTTTCCGCAACAAGGGCATAGCGCATTTTATCGTCCGACATCTGGTTGAAGAAGCAAGGAAACGCAGGTGCGGCAAGATATATCTTGAAACCGCCGCCGAAAGAAAACCGCTACACTTGTCATCGGGATTCTGAATATGGCTGTCACTACAAGACAAGTACCGAAATTTTATTTAATGTACAAATAAAATTTCGGTACTCTGATTTTTGTATCGGTTATATCTTTTCAACAAAAGCATCGGCCTCCTCTCGTGAACGGAACTCAATGATGTCAAGTTTTTGGCTGTAATCTGAAAGCAACTTGCGTATGACCGGCAACTGTTGCGTAGGGAAATCAACAATCCATTGCCGAAATTCATCATCCAATTCATCTTCAGTCCACGGCATATCTTCCCGCTCTTTACCGACACGGGACTCTGCTCCTTCAAGACAGATTTCAACAGGAAGGTCAAAGAAGAACACGGTATCGCAGTGTTCAAGTCTTATAGCCATTGTGTGAAGATAGTTTCCGTCTATAATCCATTCTTCTCCTGCGGCTATTTTTTCAATCTGCAAGACGAGTTCCTCTCGGCTCAATGTCTTTCGGTCAGGCAAATGCCATATCATATCGAGATAATGAAGCGGCAAGCCGGTCTTAGCCGATAACTTTCTTGCAAAAGTACTCTTTCCGGCGCCGGGACATCCGATGACAATTACCTTCTTCATCACCTTGACAATCAGAATGTAAGCAGCAGACCTTTATTCTGACTCAGTGCTTCTTTATAAAGGTTGCAAAGGTCGTCGTAGGCCTCCATCCATTCATCCGGCTCAGCGTCACACAACAAGTCTTCAGGTTCGGCATTTTCAGCTTCGGTTCTGTTGTCTTCCAATATTTTCAGAATACCGGCTACCTCGTCACAATCGATAATGCCCAGTCCCTCCATACCGGGATCCACGATAACATCATCAATCCTGACTTCCCGGCCGGTAACCGGAAGTTCGCCTTCTTCAAAGACATCAAGAGATTTAATCACCTCATTTACCGCATCCCACATTTCACCCAGACCGCAATCATCATCCACATCATAACATGCCGTGAGCAAAATATCGAAATAGACCTGCAGCGTAAGCTCGCCAAACTCCTCGGCCCACTCCTCATCAAGCTCGGCTCCGGTGTAAGGCGACTGAAACTCATCAAGATGGTCACAGATATATTGATGTGCCACCTCGGTATTTTTCACGCTGCCTTTCATAACAGGCACAATCTCGGAGTGAAATTTTTTTGTATCAAACACAAACGCTTTATGATCCATACTCATAAATTATACTACATTTATATTAAACAATTCTTTAACAAACGAGCGGTGACTTTGACCCATCCTTCATTACCTGTCTCATAAAGCGATACAGGCACCGAAAGTGTCAACCCGTCAGGCAACGCTTTTTCCTCCATGAACTCAGTCACGGTAGCCCCTTTAGGGTTCTTGGGAAAACAGGAGCCGATTCTGAACGGACCGGCACAACCGTCAGATACAATATAGGTCTTGACTGAGGATTGTTCATTTTTCAGATTGTCAACAACTCCGTTTTCCGCGGTTTCGCTTTCTGAAACGACAGCCTTTCCCTCGTCTTGCATGGAGGTGGCCTCAGAGGACCGACAAGGCTTCCTTGCGGTTGCCGCATCCCGGATTAACCGCCAATAGGAGCATGACAATTAAAGACCACCGGATCTTCATATTACTGAAAAACTATTTTTTGCCAAAAAGGGAACAAAACCCCTGCTTGTTGAACTGATAGTACATTTCAATACGCTCAGGAGTGTCATTTTCAAGCAACAGAAGCAATTCTTTGGCAAACTCAAGTGTCCCGGAACCATTGGCTGTCACAATGTTATTGTCGCTAACCGCTTGGGAGTGGATATATCCATCAGGATTCGTATAATTGTCGCCACCCCACAATTTCAGTTGTTCCGGACCGTTTCCGGTATGTCTGACAGCATTGAGAAATCCGCATTTTGCCAAGAACGAGGCTCCATTGCAG
>CAMWRO010000114.1 GCA_947176615.1 uncultured Porphyromonadaceae bacterium | reverse complement strand
CAACGCATCATGCGCCTTCGCCGCGGGCGCGATATATCGCGCCCCTACAATTCCATGGAAACTGAACCATGAGCGTCGTGCCGGCGGCGGGTTCTTTTTCCGGGGGGATACTGATGCAACGTGATTGAAAAATCTTTGCAGATTTAGTTTATTGGATTAAATGTTTCCGGGGGTTGCGAAACTGCAACCCCCGGCTATTCAAAGAATAATCCTTATGGATTAAATATTACTTGGGACAAAACACAGTTTTGCTATACTTTCATTGCTTTATTGTTGTCTCAGAGATTAGCGGTCTATGATATTAAACTCGTAGATTGATGGAAAGTCTGATGCCGCAGTGATGTTCAGTCTGACTTTCTCGGCCGAATAGCTATATGGGAAACGGATTGTCTTGCAGTCGCCCATAGGGGAATCGTCGGCATATATGGTTTCCCATCGGCCGTTTGCGAAACGGTCGATAGTGTAGGCTTGGATGCGGTTTGTGCGGCGGTTGGAGAAATCGCCAAGTTGCTCGGTGTCGCAGTATTCAAATATCGTTATGGTATTGAATTTTTCGTCGGGGTCGAGCGACACGGTCAGTTGCGGTGTGAGTGTGCGTGAGGCCCAGCGAGTCTGCATACCGCCGTCGGTAGCATTTGAAGGTGCGTAATCTCCGCTGTCGTCCCAGCATGAGGTTGCCTCGGTCGGTTGCCCCACCTGTATGTATCTGCCGCCTGTCGGTAGCGGTTTGCCCGGCTCGATGCCGAGGCGTTGACGCAGTGCGATTGCCGTCTGAGCTTCATGTTCCCTTATGCGGCCTTCGCGGTCGGGAGCGATGTTTACAACGAGGCAGTTGTCATTATCGGTTGCCCAGTAAAACAGTTCTTCAAGCTCGTCAAGGTCCCTCACACACTTGATTGCTTCTTTCTGAAACCAGTTCCACTCTTTGCTCAGGCAGATTGTGTGTTCAAACGGCAGATAATAGGAGTTGTCGCCGTGGAGATACTGTTTTCGGTCGTTTTTAGATGCGATTTTCGGGTCCCACAGACGGAAATCGCCGGGAAAATAGCGGAGGTGGAAAATGTTGTCCTCGGTCATGCGGTCGGGAAGTACCTCGACGAAGCCGCCGTGGTCTTCCTCGCTTGTCCCGACGGTGCCGTTGACACCGACGGCGCAGTAAGGATTGGCGCGCTTGATTATATTGTACAGGCGCGGGATGTCCCATTCGGAACCCGGTTTGTCCCACGCGCCGTCAAACCACACTTCGCACACCTCGCCGTAGTTGTTCATCAATTCCTCCAGCTGTCCCGCCATGTAGTCGACATATTTTGAAAAATCCTTGCCGGTATAGGTGGGTTCGTGGCGGTCCCAGAGCGAGTAGTAGACACCGAATTTCAGGCCGTATTTGCGGCAGGCATCGGCCACGGCTCCGACGACATCGGTCTTGTCGGCCGACGAGGCCACGTCATAGTCGGTATACTTGCTGTCCCACAGGCAGAATCCGTCGTGATGCTTGGTCACGAGCAGCACATAGCGGAATCCCGCGTCGCGGGCCACGCGCACCCACTGGTCGCAGTCGAGTGCGGTCGGTGCATAGGTTGACGGGGGAACTTTTCCCTCGCTCCACTCCTGCTCGATGAAGGTGTTCATGCCGAAGTGGATAAACATGCCATACCCGCGGTCTTTCATCTGCCGCTGGGTCTCGTTGGCGGCCACGGCGGGTTTTATGGTCTGCCCGGCCGCGCCAAGTATGCTTCCCGCCAACAGGGCGGAAGCCATTAGTCCTTTGGTTAGTTTCATATTTTGATAAAATCAGATTTCGGTCAGAGAATAGACGCGGCTCGCATATTCGCGGTCGAGGGGAACTTCAAAACCGATTTCCATCAGATATTTCCCGCTGACGGTCTTGCCGTGGAGGTAGCTCGGATTTTCGCCCTCGGGGAGCGACAGTTCGGTTATGCGGTAGGTCTTGCCGGGGTCGATTCCGGCCATATGGAAACGCGGGACAGGCTGATTGCGCATGTGGGCCAGCTTGTAGGCGAAGAACACGGCATCGCGCTTGTCGGGCGACACATACATCAGCGATGCCACTCCCTTGTTGTCATAGGGTGAAATCAGGCGGTACTGGTCGCCCAATTGAACGACGGGGCGTATTGTTTTATAGTCGGCAATCGCTCTGCGTGAAAATTCTTTCTCGGCATCGGTCATGTCAGATGGCTGCATTTCCATGCCGAGGCGGCCGCTCATCGCTACGTCAAATCTGAATTTGATCGGAGTCTGCCGGCCGGTCTGATGGTTGGGCGACGCGCTGACATGCTGAGCCATCGCCATCGGCGGGTAGAACATCGATGTGCCCCACTGCATGTAGATGCGCTGCAGTGCGTCGGTGTTGTCGCTGACCCATACCTCGTCAAAGTAGGGCAGCACCCCATAGTTCACGCGGCCGCCGCCACCTCCGCAAGCCTGAATGACGAGGTCGGGGTATTTCTCACGGATGCGTTTCAGAATTTTTTCGAGGCCCCGATGATATTCTATCGCGACTTGTTGCTGCTTGTCGCGGGGAAGATATTGCGACCCATAGTTCATGATGCCGGTGTTTGCGTCCCATTTGATATAGGCTATTTCGGGATAGTCGGTCATGAGGTTGTCGACGACCGAGACCACGAAGTCCTGAACGGCGGGAATCGAGAGGTCGAGAAGGAGCTGCGTTCCGCCACGGGTGAGCCGCAGGTCGCGGTTTTCGGCTTTCAGCACCCAGTCGGGGTGTTTTTCATACAGCTCGCTTAGCGTGTTGACGCTTTCCGGTTCAATCCATATCCCGAATTTGATTCCGTGGCTGCGTGCCGACTCGATCAGTCCCTCGATTCCGCCCGGGAGCTTGGCTCTATCGGTCACCCAGTCGCCGAGGGCCGAGTCATCGTGGATGCGGGGATACTTCGAGCCGAACCATCCGTCATCCATAGCGAATAGTTCGCCGCCGAGGGCCGCGAAATCGCGCATCATCTCGTCCATTTTGTTGCTCTCGACATCGAGGTAGACACCCTCCCAGCTGTTGAGCAGTATGTCGCGCTGCCTGTCGCCGCCGTGTATCGCACCGAGCCGCGCCCAGCGGTGGAAATTGCGGCTCGCACCGCTCAGGCCTTCGGCCGAATAGGTCAGCGCGAGGCGTGGGGTGACGAATGTCTCGCCCGGCATGAGGGTATATTCGGCCGCTTCGGGCGAGATACCCGCCATCAGGTTGTGGCAATATTCGTTGTCGGTATTGACGCGCATCTCGTAATTTCCGCTCCAGCAGAGAGTCGCGCCGATGACGCGGCCGCAGTTTTCATCGGGTTTGCCGTCGAGCGACAGCATGACCGACGGCTGGTCGGCCTGCCCGTTGCGGGCGCCGTCAAGATTGGTGATAGTCTTGATTCCGGGGGTAAGTGGCTCGGAAGTCACCTGACTCTCGGCTGTCCACGCGCCGTGGAGATGGGTGAGCCACACGTCGCCGCGCCTTACCGGCAGAAATCCCGAGTCCATCCGTTTCAGGACGACAGGCTTTTTACCGTTGTTGGTGATTTCGGACCATTCTTCCACCACGTCGGCCTTGTCGACAGTGTTGTAGCATAGCTTTACCGAGACCGGATATTTAATATCTTTCATCGTCAGCGTGGTCAGTGTTCCTCCGTCAACAGGCAGTGACGTGACCGATTCGGTTGCGAAAAATGCGGTCGGATTGCCGTCGGGGTGAACGAGCTGTATCGATGTCAGGGTGCCGGTCTCGCTACCGAAAGCGGGATAGGCGGGGCGGTTCATCCCGGCCCATATTTCGTGGATGGTCCCGACCTGAGTCGAATCGACGCGGGCCCCGTAGTGGGTGAATCGGGGAGCTTCGCCATAGTTCCCCGAAAGGATGAGCGACGTGTTGTCAGTTGAGATTACTTTGTCAAAGTCCCATGCCGAGGCGGTCAGTGCCGCGCCGAGCAGTGTTGTCAGGACTGCATATCGGTCAAGTGTCATAAGGTGATTGATGATTGGTATTATATTTTTACAAAATTAGCGATACTCCCATTTGCAACCCGTCGGGTTTGCGTCAATTTGTGACAGATATGCGGCACAGATGTAGCAAAACAAGGCATCCCGCATGATTCTCCAAGAATCATGCGGGATGCAGCCGGTGAGATGTTTTGTAATTATAATCAGTATTATCTGAGCATCACCTTGAACGTGAGGCCGGCCACGCGGACGATGTGGATGCCTTGGCGGTTAAGGTCGATTTCATGCTCGGCGCCGCGGTAGACGGCCACTCCGGCGGTGTCAAAGACTTCCACCTGTTCTCCGTCGCGGGCGCCGGTGACGATGACTGTCGTGCCGCGGGTGGCTACGGTAATCATCCGGGCCTCGGCGGGTGAATCGGCACCGCTCTGTCCGGCAAGTTTGAACACGACGCTGACGGCGGTGTCGTCGGTAAGGGCCGGGGGGGTGTAGGAGCCGTCGGGTTCAAGCTCGGTGACGGTGGTGTCGCCCACGGTGAGCGAGTGGAACTCCCATCCATCTTCGGGCTCGACGAGGAGCGTCACCTCGGAGCCGTAGTCGTAGCGCATGGCGAGCTGACCGCCTTGCAGGCCGAGAACGCTGAGGCGGACGCGCTTGATGTCAAATGTGGCCTCGACGCGGTGTGCCGCGGTGATGTTTTCGAGTGTCAGAACGCCGCTGTTGTCCACGCGGCCGGTAACGTCGTCGCCGTCAAGGGTGACGGTCGCGATTTCATATCCCTCGGCGGGGATGATTGTCAGGCGGAGTGTTGTGCCGTGGGCCACGGTCACTTCACTGTCGCTGCCCGGCTGGTCGGGGGTGATTGTTCCCATTGCGGGGTCATAGCCGAGCTGTACGGTATAGGTGTAGAAACCGAATACAGCCTCAACGGTCATGTCGGCCTCGACGGTCTCAACCGTGTAGGTGCCTCCGGTCACGCCGGCAGTCACGTCGGTGCCGTCGACCGTCAGCGCGACAAGGTAGCAACCCTCGTCGCGGGGCATCACGCCGATGACGAGCGGCTGGCCGAATGCAACCTTGCAGTCGCCTGCCTCGCCGTTGAGTGTCAGTGTGCCGTAGTCGGTCAGATTGACGGCTGTGACGGTGTAGACAATCGGGTCGAAAGCAGCCTCGACGCTGATGTCGGCTGTGACGCTTTCGATGACGTAGACGCCGTTCTCGTCAAGCGACTCGATGACGTCGGTTTCGTTGACCGACAGTGCGGTCAGTTCATAGCCGCGGTCAGCCACTGCGGCGAGTTCAAGGCGCGAGCCGTAGTCGACAGTGGCCGGGGCAGTTTCCTGACCGTTGACAACGATGCGTCCGCCTTTCAGTCCGGCGGGGAGATTGACGGCGAAGGTGATGATGTCAAATTCCACGACAATATCCATGTTGGAGTCAATCGACTCATAGGCGATGGTGTTGTCGACGAGCGACGAGGTTACGTCAGTTCCGTTAACAGTCATTTTTGCCACCTTGTAACCCTCGATCGGGGTGATGGCGATGGTGAGCGGCTCATCCTCGTCGACGGTAATCTCGGCCACATTGCTGCCGTTGAGTGCAACCTCGCCAAGAGAGCTGTCGCATGTCACTGTAACCTTGAAACCGCCGCCCTCCGATTGGATATTCTTAAACAATTTCCACACCTCGGCCGCGCGGTAAGCCTTCTTGCTCCCCGCCGGCACGGTCAGAACGGCAGAGTCATAGACTTCGGTGGGGAAGGTGTAATTGCTTTCACACAGAGGGGGAGTTTTGGCGAAAGAATGAATGCGTTTTAATGTTGTACAATTTTTGAAAGATTCATGGTCGATAGTAATAACACTATTGTTATTAAGAATATCTACAGACTCTAGATTATTGTTAGATGATATATACTGATTATCAATTAAGCTAATTAATGGTCCGAAAACGACATGTTTCACATTTGATTTATATACTTCCTCAGAGTATGAACTTTTTGTGCCATGAGGGCGGCCGATGTATAGCGAGTCAAGTTCACAATTATAGAACGGAGGCATATTTGAGTGTAATTCGGAGACTTCGATTGTTTTTTGTGAATCTTCGAATATAGCGGTTTTTAGGTTTTTACATTCATTAAATGCGAAACTGCCAATTATATCGAGTGATTTCGGGATTATCACTTTTTTTATGGCTGTGCCACTGAATGCCGACGTTCCTATGGTCTTTATGTTTGTCGGGAAGTCAACGTTAGAAAGCGCAGTGCAACCCTTGAACGCTCGTGAGCCAATTTCAGTCAAAGCGTCAGGAAGTTTGATTTCGGTTAAAGAGGTGCAGTTCTCGAATGTTTCGCTCCCGATAACTGTAACGTCACCGAGAAAATCAACAGATTCGAGTGTGGGGCCATTATTTATATACATCTTGTCGATTTCATTGATAAGAGGCCCGAAAACGACATGTTTCACATTAGATTTATATACTTCTTCAGAGTATGAACTTTCTGTGCCATGAGGGCGGCCGATATATAGCGAGTCAAGTTCACAATTATAGAACGGAGGCATATTTGAGTGTAATTCGGAGACTTCGATTGTTTTTTGTGAATCTTCGAATATAGCGGTTTTTAGGTTTTTACATTCATTAAATGCGAAACTGCCAATTATATCGAGTGATTTCGGGATTATCACTTTTTTTATGGCTGTGCCACTGAATGCCGACGTTCCTATGGTCTTTATGTTTGTCGGGAAGTCAACGTTAGAAAGCGCAGTGCAACCCTTGAACGCTCGTGAGCCAATTTCAGTCAAAGCGTCAGGAAGTTTGATTTCGGTTAAAGAGGTGCAGTTCTCGAATGTTTCGCTCCCGATAACTGTAACGTCACCGAGAAAATCAACAGATTCGAGTGTGGGGCCATTATTTATATACATCTTGTCGATTTCATTGATAAGAGGCCCGAAAACGACATGTTTCACATTAGATTTATATACTTCTTCAGAGTATGAACTTTCTGTGCCATGAGGGCGGCCGATATATAGCGAGTCAAGTTCACAATTATAGAACGGAATATTTGCTGATGATGGTTCACTTTTCATTAATGGTTCAGTACTGTCCTGAATAAATACATTTTTTAGTGATTTAGAATCAAAGAATGTATTAGCTCCTATGATTTTAAGATCCGGAGTGATAATTGCGGTTTTAAGTTGTGCGCCGCCCATTTGATTTTGACCAAGTACTTGGCGGCTTAATATAACAGTATCGATGGGGCAGTCGGTGAAGATGGTATTAGACTCGAATCTGATACCGGTTTCTCCCGGCAGGAGGGTTACTTTTTTGAGTCCTGTGCAGCCGCTGAAGGCTTTGTTGTAGACGTTTTCCACATTGCCGCCGATGGTGAGGGAGGTGATGTTGGTGCGGTTAATGAAGGTCATATTCATGTTGGCCGCAATGCCTTGGGGGATAAAGGTCGCTTTCCCGGCAATAGTCAGGTCCACGCTTGGAGCGGTAGAGCTGATGGGGGTCGGAGCTTGTAGGTTGCCGTTGCCGAGTCGGTTGGCAAGGTTTCTTCCGACATATATTTTTTCGAGCGGAGAGTCGCGGAACGGGTCGCCAAGTTCTGCAAAAGTTGAAGTGCCTGAGGTTTGGGTTACGAAATTTGTGCCGATATAGTTATCGGAATCCTCGATGACAAGTTCCCGCAAGGATGTGCAGTTCCAAAAAGCATCCCCTTCCATAAAGTTAACCGGGTAGGTTGTGCCTCGGTAGGTTACGGTTGCGGGGATTGTCAGCTTGGTGATGGCCTTGTCGCTTGCGCCGGTGATGGTCGCGACCCCGTCGGATGTCGAATAAGTGATGCCGTCGACGGTGAATGGATGCGCGCTGAAAGCGGCCATGATTGCCATCGCGGCAGTGAGTAATAATTTTTTCATGAATCTGTTTTTGAGGTTATTGACCGGTGTTTTCTAATTGGTTTAAAATGTGATGTATAATCACAAAAATAGGGAATTAATTAAAAAGAACATACCATTCAGGTCAAAAAAAGAGTCAGCATAACGAATTATGGGGTCAAACGTCTTGTAACGGGGGTTATCCGTACGTTGCAGCTGCGTAGGTTTTCGCATTGAGTCGGCGGCGCTCCTGTGCAGGGGGGATGTTACGATAAAAAAAGGTGGGGAAGGGGACTTGTTTTTGAGGTTGGGATAAGGACATAAAAAAAATTACTCGTCGTCTCGACGAATAATCTTCTTACCTTAAATCTAATACCATGAAAAACTTGTCACAAAGGTAGTGACTTTTTCTGAATCTGCAATAGTTTGGGGCGATATTTAACGTGTTTTAACTAAAAAATATCAATTTTGGAGCTATTTGGGGATTTCAGTCAAGGCCGGCTGTAAAATTGCGTCGGAATCGGTGTCGGAAAGTAGAGGTTTAGAGGTTGTTTAATAACAAATGTTAACCCAAAGTGGTAGCATCTTTCAGTTA